>ONUI01000143.1 GCA_900320995.1 uncultured Eubacteriales bacterium | reverse complement strand
ACAAAAGAATCCAAGTTTCTTGACGCGATCAACAAATACGCCGAACAGCAGAAGGCGCAGATCACGCAGGAGATCGAGGATTATAAGAATACCAAAATCGAACAGGCGACGGAACAGGGCTTGCAGGACGCTTATGACCTGATTCGCGAGGATATCTCACGCCGCAAGGCGGTGATCGTCAACGACCTCGCGAAGAAGGAGCTTGCCCTGCGCAACGAGCTGTTCACAGAGCGTCAGACGCTTGCCGACAAGGTCTTTGACGAAGCAAAGCAAAAACTGGTCGCCTTCACCAAAACGGACGATTACAACCGTTTTCTCGGACGTTCTTTGGCTGAGATCAAGGTCAAATGCGGCACGGCGCGGTGTGATATCGCGATCGCTCCGACTGACGAGGATAAACGCGGCTTGATCGCAGACGTCTTTCCCGACGCGCGGATCACCGCGGATCCCCATATCCAGATCGGCGGCGTCAAGGCGAATTGTCCCGAACTGGGGATATTGATGGACGACACGCTGGATTCCCGCTTGGAGGAACAGCGCGGATGGTTCATCGAAACATGTTCAATGAAGGTGGTGTAACGATGGCTAATGTGATTTACGGCGTGAACGGCCCTGTCGTCACCGTCAAAGAGGCGAAGGAGTTCTCGATGATGGAGATGGTCTATGTCGGCAAACAGCGCTTAGTCGGCGAGGTCATCGGCATTACCTCCGCCTATACCACGATCCAGTGCTATGAGGAGACCACCGGTCTCATGCCCGGCGACCCTGTGGAGGGCACCCATACGCGTATGAATCTGCTGCTCGGACCCGGTATCCTCGACAACATCTTCGACGGTATCGAGCGACCGCTCGCGCAGATCGAAAAGGACTGCGGCGCGTTCATCAGCCGCGGCTCCTCGGTATCTCCCCTCGACCCCGACAAGGAATGGGACGTCACCATCACTGTCAAGGTCGGCGACCGACTTGTCGGCGGTATGATCTATGCCACTACTCCCGAAACCCATATTATTACGCATAAAATGATGGTGCCGCCGACGCTCTCCGGTAAGGTCGTCGAAGCGATGCCCGACGGCAAGTACAAGCTGCATGATACCATCGTCAAGATAGAGGACGAATTCGGCGCCATCCATGAGCTGACCCTGTGCCAAAGATGGCCGATCCGGAGCGCCTCACCCCCACCGTTCCGCTGATCACCGGACAGCGCGTCATCGATACCCTCTTCCCTGTTTCTAAGGGCGGTACCGCGGCGATCCCCGGCGGCTTCGGCACCGGCAAGACCATGACCCAGCATCAGCTGGCGAAGTGGTGCGACGCGGATATCATCGTCTATGTCGGCTGCGGTGAGCGCGGCAACGAGATGAGTCAGGTGCTGCAGGAGTTCTCGGAGCTGATCGACCCTAAGTCCGGTTATCCGATGACCGACCGCACCACCCTGATCGCCAACACCTCCAACATGCCTGTCGCGGCGCGTGAAGCCTCGATCTACACCGGCATCACCCTCGCGGAATACTACCGTGATATGGGCTATGACGTTGCCATCATGGCGGATTCCACCTCTCGTTGGGCGGAGGCTTTAAGGGAAATCTCCGGACGACTGGAGGAAATGCCCGCGGAAGAAGGCTTCCCGGCATATCTGCCCTCACGACTGTCCGAGTTCTATGAGAGAGGCGGCAGAGCGGATGTGCTCAGCGGCAATCAAGGCTCCGTCACCATCATCGGCGCGGTATCGCCGCAGGGATCGGACTTCTCCGAGCCTGTCACCCAGAACACCAAGCGCTTTACCCGCTGTTTCTGGGCGCTCGACAAGAGCCTTGCCTACGCGAGACACTACCCCGCGATCAACTGGAACGACAGCTACAGCGAATACTTTACCGATCTCGACCCGTGGTACGCGGAAAACTGCGGTAAGGAATTCATCAATTATCGTACCGGCATTACCGCTTTATTACAAGAAGAGACGCGTCTCATGGAGATCGTCAAGCTCATCGGCTCCGACGTTCTGCCCGACGACCAGAAGCTGATCATCGAGATCGCGAAGATCATCCGCGTCGGCTTCTTACAGCAAAACGCGTTCCATAAGGACGACACCTATGTTCCGCTCGAAAAACAGAAGCGCATGATGCAGGTGATTTTGCATCTGTACGAGCGCAGTAAGGCGGTGGTCGCGGAGAATATCCCGATCAGCCGTATCCGTGAGCAGGGACTTTTTGAAAAGGTCACCAAGATCAAGTACGATATCCCCAACGATCACCTCGAGATGTTTGACGAGTACATCAGGGATATCGATGAAAAAATTAACGCCGTTTTACGGTAAGGAGGACTGTATCTTATGATTATCGAATATGTCGGCGTGTCTGAGATCAACGGTTCTCTGGTCGTGCTCGACGGCGTAAAAGGCGCTTCTTATGAGGAGATCGTCACCATCAAGCTCGCCGACGGCACCGCCCGACAGGGTCGTGTCGTGCAGATCGAGGGTGAGCGGATCGTGGTGCAGGTCTTTGAGGGCACCTCAAATATCTCTCTGGAAAACACCGCCACCATCCTGACCGGCAGACCGATGGAAATGCCCCTCTCTCCCGAGATCGTCGGACGTATCCTCGACGGCGCGGGCAGACCGATCGACGGACTGGGTCCCATCTATCCCGAGACCCGCCGCGATATCAACGGCACGGCGATCAATCCCGTATCGCGCGTGTATCCGAGAAACTACATCAACACCGGTATCTCCAGCATCGACACGCTCTCTACCCTGATCCGCGGTCAGAAGCTGCCGATCTTCTCGGGGTCGGGTATGAAGCATAATGAGCTGGCGGTACAGATCGTCCGTCAGGCGAAGATCACCGGCGCGGATGAGAGCAACTTCGGCGTCATATTCGCCGCGATGGGCGTCAAGAACGACGTCGCGGAGTATTTCCGCAGCAGCTTTGAGCAAGCGGGCGTCATGCAGCACGTTACCATGCTCCTCAATCTGAGTAACGACCCGATCATCGAGCGTACCCTTACCCCGCGCTGTGCGCTGACGATCGCGGAATACCTCGCCTTTGAGCTGAATATGCACATTCTCGTCATCATGACGAGCCGGTATGATCAAGGGCTCGACAGGCTCCGTGACCCAGATCCCGATTTTGACCATGCCCAACGACGATATCACCCATCCCGTGCCCGACTTGACCGGCTACATCACCGAGGGTCAGATCGTGCTGGACAGAAGTCTGCAGGCGCAGGGCATTTATCCGCCCGTCAACGTCCTGCCGTCGCTCTCGCGACTGATGAAGGACGGCATCGGCGACGGCTACACCAGAGCCGACCACGCGCCGCTGAGCAATCAGCTCTTCGCCAGCTACGCAAAGGTCATCGACGCGCGATCTCTCGCCTCCGTCATCGGTGAAGAGGAACTCTCCGACACCGACAAGAAGTATATCGAATTCGGCAGACAGTTCGAGAACACCTTTGTCAATCAGGGCTTCACCGAGAACCGCAGCATCGACCAGAGCCTTGACCTCGGATGGAAGCTGCTCTCTACCCTGCCGCGCGAGGAGCTTGACAGAGTGGACGACAGTATGCTTGATCAGTATTATCAAGCTACTTAAGACTGAACACTGAACACTTAAAAATGAATAATGAATGATGGGACAGCAGTGGCGCTTAGCCGATCACTTTGTTCTCGGAACGCTGTTGCATGGGAATTGTTACCCAAATCAAAGATTTGGACAATTCCTCAACCCACACCCGATTGGTATAGGAATCCAAAACACGAAGTGTTTCCCGGTATTCTTCATTCTTCAGTTTTCAATCTTCAGTATTCAATACACCGACCGAAGGGAGTGAAATCATCATGGCTATTCCGACCAAAGGTAATTTGATCGCGATCAAAAAATCTCTCGCGCTGGCGAAGGTCGGCTACGAGCTGCTCGACAAAAAGCGCAACATTCTCATCCGTGAGATGATGGCGCTGATCGACCGCGCGGCTGAGATCCAGGGCACCATCGACACGGCGTTTGCCGAAGCGTACACCGCCCTGCAAAAAGCGAATATCTCGCTCGGCTTCTGCGACGAGCTGTCCAAGACCGTCCCCATCGACAACAGCGTGAAGATGGATTCGCGCTCCATCATGGGCGTCGAGATCCCGATCCTGTCGATCGACAAGCCCGATGAGCATGAGCTGCACTACGGTCTGAGCCATACCAACGCCCGATTCGACGAGGCGGTCGCTCTCTTTATGCGCGCCAAATACCTCACCGTGGAGCTTGCCGAGATCGAGAACAGCGTTTATCGCCTTGCGGTCGCCATCAAGCAGACCCAAAAGCGCGCCAACGCATTGAAGAACATCATGATCCCCAAGTTCGAGGGCGACGTCAAGTTCATCACCGACGCACTCGACGAAAAGGACAGAGAGGAATTCTCCCGACTCAAGGTCATCAAGAAACAAAAAACATCGAAATAATACAGCTGTCTGCTGACACGCGTGTGAGCAGACTGAGGGATTGCACAAATTGATCGAGCATAGCGAGATACTATGTTATATAACGCCGCCCATGATTTTGATCGGGCGGCGTTTTTGTGTAATAATAGCCTTCCCCTCGGGGGGCGCGTGCGCCTTTTTTCGTGTCACTGTAATGTGCCGTTGAAGCCAAAAAGCCTTCCCCTCGGGGGGAAGGTGTCGACCAACGGGAGACGGATGAGGGGTCAGCGTTTCCTATAGATTTCGGACTCGGTGAGGCTGTGAGTTCACCGAGGATCGAGGAAATGCTACGCACTCTTTGTTAAGATGATCTTTTGGATAAGTTTGCCCCTCATCCGACCAATTTGCTATAGCAAATTGCCCACCTTCCCCCCGAGGCGCCCCCGTTGGGGGAATGTCCGCAAAGCGGACAAGGGGGGAGCCGCTTCCGGCGAGGAGAAGGCTTATTACTCAACTCCCAACTCCTCGCAGTAGCTCTCAGCCAATCATCGTTCACGGACTTAATCGTCCGTTCCGATTCTTGGGAGAGCCTTGCATGGGTGCTGTATGCCAAATCAAAGATTTGGACAGCACCTCAACTCCTAACTAACAAAATGATCGTTTTCATCGTACACACGCCAAAAAACGGCTTATCCATGCGGTTTTCGGCGGTACGATACCTTAAATCATCATCGTATCTTATCGTACCGTGACCGTACATCATTGAAAAAACTATCTCAGGTTGCATAAAAGTATGCAACTTTTCTCCCCGAAACGGCATAGGTAGAGGAGCTATGCTTCTACTATCAACGAAGGTGGTATGATCATGAACAATGTCTATCAGGAGATCGATCAATGCTTTGATCAGGCGGCGCAGGATTACGCGCCTGCTGTCAATGTGCCGGACACGTATGTCGCAGACACGTATGTCGCAGACACGTATGTCGCAGACACGCCTGTTGTCAGCCTGCCGGAGCACCCTTTAAAGGTGTACAGCAGTACGGAGCTGACAGAGCGGTGCTTTGAGCGCAGGGAGTTTTGGGTGAACAGCCTGCTGTGCTCGGGACTGACCGTGCTGGCAGGCGCGCCCAAGGTCGGCAAGAGCTGGCTGGTGCTCAACCTGTGCCTGCAGATCGCGAAGGGCGAACCCTTCTTAGGGCTGGACACGCGCCGATGCGGCGTACTGTATGTCGCGCTGGAGGATGACGCGCGTCGCTTACAGCGGCGTATCCTCACCATCACCGAGCAGAGCGCAGATAACCTCTATCTGACAAACCGCTGCTCCCCGATCTCGGAGGAGCTGGAAAAGGAGCTGTGCCTCTTTCTGAGCGAACACCGTGACGTCAAGCTGATCGTCTTTGACACCCTGCAAAAGATCCGCACAGGCGGCAGAGAGCTGAGCTACGCCAATGATTATGAGGAGATCTCTGTGCTCAAGCACATTGCCGACACGCTGAATATCGCTGTCGTGCTGGTGCACCATACCCGCAAGATGGGCGACAGCGACTATATGAATGAGATATCCGGCACCAACGGTATCGCCGGTTCCGCCGACACCCTGATGGTGCTCAAAAAGGAGAAGCGCGCCTCTCGTGAGGCGGTGCTCAGCTGTACCGGCAGGGATATCGAGGACAGAGAGATGAAGATCAGGCTGAATAATGAGACCTGTATCTGGGAGCTGATCAGCGACAGCATGGAGGATGAACGCCGTCAGCTGCCCGAGGCGATCACCGCGCTGATCCGCCTGATGAAGGTGAAGAAGATCTATGACGGCTATAACGCGAGCTTCGCGCGCTGGCTGAATGAGGAGACGGGCTTGCAGATCCGACCGAATCACCTCAAGCGCCTGATGAACCTCTACCGCTTTGAGCTGGAGGATCACGGCGTGAGCTTTGAATCCTTCCGTGAGAAGAACCAACGCAGACTGAAAGTGACCTATGTCGAGAGAACAGTACGGTAAACCGCGGTGATGTACGATAGCGGTACGATGGCAAAACACGCTATCGTACGTCAATAAACCGCATGGATAAGCCGTTTTCGGGCATGTGTACGATGAAAACGATCATTATGTTAGTTAGGAGTGAGGAGTGAGGAGTTGGGAGTTGAGTGAAAAGCCTTCTCCTCGGGGGCGCGTGCGCCTTTATTCGTGTCAATGTAATGTGCCGTTGAAAACAAAAAGCCTTCCCCTCGGGGGGAAGGTGGCTTGGCGTAAGCCGAGTCGGATGAGGGGCAAACTTATCCGAAAGATCATCTTAACAAAGAGTACGGGGCACTTCCGTTATTCTCGGTAAACACACAGCCTCACCGAATCCTGCATCTTAAGGAAAGGCAGTCCCCTCATCCGTCTCCCGTTGGTCGACACCTTCCCCCCGAGGGGAAGGCTTTTTTGCTTCGCTGCAAGTCACAGTATCACAGAAAAAGCGACACGTCGCCCCCGAGGGGAAGGCTTATTCATTTCAAAACACGAAGTGTTTCCAACTATTATTCATTCTTCAGTTTTCAGTCTTCAGTCTTTAATAACATCGTATGCTATACTGTTTTTACCTTCGGTTCTTCGCGCGGCTCGAACCTCGGCACACTCGCCTTCGAATCTCCGATGTTTCACTGATAACAAAGTTAATAGCGGAGACACCGCTTCGGGTATCTCCGCTATTAATATGGTGACCCATCGGATGGCATGTACTTTCGGGAAAGTTCTGCCCCGCCTTCGGAGCGACACCTCGTCGTCGCGCACTTCGCTTAGTCGCCGTACAAGTGTGATACGGCTTGTTTGCTCCGTGGCTCCTCCTCTCCCCAACACGCGGGGCGTGCCGGGGACCCCAAGTCGCGCCTACGCTCTCGTTAAAAACAGTATGCTATACTGTTTTTACCTTCGGTTCTTCGCGCGGCTCAAACCTCGGCACACTCGCCTTCGAATCTCCTCAGGTTCACTTGCGATAAAGAATAAAAGGTGGAGAATAATCTCCACCTTTCATCCTTATGGTGACCCATCGGAGATTCGAACTCCGGACACCTTGATTAAAAGTCAAGTGCTCTGCCAACTGAGCTAATGAGTCATATGGGGTGAGTAATGGGAGTCGAACCCATGCTCTCCAGAGCCACAATCTGGCGCTTTAACCAACTAAGCTATACCCACCATATCTGGCGCGCCAAAAGGGATTCGAACCCCTGACCTACTGCTTAGAAGGCAGT
>ONUI01000142.1 GCA_900320995.1 uncultured Eubacteriales bacterium | reverse complement strand
CAATTTTTGAATAATTATATAATGAACACATAATGATTAAAACACAGGAGGTTTTATGATGAAAAAGACCATCGCTATCATTTTATCACTGCTGATGATCCTGAGTGCTGTTCCCTTTACCGGCGCTTTTGCCGCCGAAGAAAACGGTGCTCCGTCGGATTACGCGACCGAAGCGGCGCTGTATGTACACGCTGTCAGCGGATCTGCCGATACGCAGGCATGGCAGGCATGGCAGAGCGTGCATGATGAGGATTTTGAAGTAGCAAAGCCCAATGAAAAATACTTCTTCCTCCCCTCTTCCGCCGCCGAGAACACCATTGACGTATACAACGGCTTTGACGCCGCGGTCACCCTCAACGGTGTTTCCATCGCGCCACACGCCACCGAGAGCGTCATGTACACTGCAAACACCGCATATACCGTATCGGCAGGCGGCAGCAACTACACATTAAAGATCATGAACTCTAACGCCGAGGGCGCGATCTACATCAACAATCCCGATGCGGACGGCAACGGAACCGATCTGATGTCGTATCTCAATGCGACGAAAGATAACAGCGCCAAAGCGACCGGCGCGATCGTGACCCCCGACGGCAAGATCGACAATACCACCATCAAGAAGATCAAGGGCAGAGGCAACACCTCCTGGGATAAGCCCAAGAAGGGTTATAACATCACCTACGATAAGAAGGTCGGTATCGCGGGCATGGAGAAGAACAAGAAATATTCCATCCTGCCCAACTATCAGGATGATTCTCTGTCGCGCAACCGCTTCCTGTATGACCTTTCCGACGCGGTAGGTCTCCCCTATGCCTCCGACTCCCGCTATGTCGACTTCTATGTCAACGGCTACTACTGGGGCTCGTATCTGATGTGCGAGAAGGTCGAGCCCGGCAGTCTGGTGCCCGAGGTGACCGATGATGGCTACCTCAACGAGGACGGCACCATCAAAGAGGATTTCCCCTTTATCGCGGAGGTTGACGCCAGCGCGACCGAGGGTGATTACTATGTCACCACCAACAACATGAAGATCACGATCAAGGCTCCCGAGGTCGACCCCGGTCAACCCGGCTATGAAGAAGTCAAGAACTATGTCAAATCAAAGTTCAGCGCCTTCTATACCGCTACCGCGCCGAGCGGTGATCTCGCCTCTGTGGCGGACGTCAACTCCGTCGCAAAGCTCTATCTGATCAATGAGCTGGGCAAGAACTGGGACAGCGGCGTCTCCAGCACCTTCTTCACCTATCGTCAGGATGAAAACGGCAACTACAAATTCTATGGCTCACCTGTATGGGACTATGATAACTCACTGGGCAACGCGAAAGGCATACAGTGGGATCTGAGAAACATCGGCGTGACCGATTATGAGGAATACACCGGTTGGTGGTGCCAGCACAAGGGAAAAACAAGCGCCAGCGCGAAGCGTTCCAATAACGTCATCGCGAGGATCTCTCAGAACTCATCTGTCAAAGCCGTATTGCCGAAGATCTGGTTCGAGAGATTCATGCCCGCTCTGGATCACTTTACAGGCGCAAAATATGACAAAGAGATCAACGCTGATTTCTACACCAGAGAAGCGTATTATGATCTGATCAAGGATTCCGCTGCGATGAACTACGAGAGCGGTTGGCTGCTCAACACCGGCAGCTGGATCGCGGATCATTCCAGCCAGAAGGTCGCGCACTATGACACCGCCACCCAGAAGATGGTAGTGGATTCACAGACGACCAACTACGCACAGGATTTTGAAGGCATGTACAACTACGCTTCCGACTGGATGCTCAGCCGTGCCGCATGGCTCAGTGAGCAGTTCGCGCCGAACTACGTACCCTCTCCCCTGCTCGGCGACGCCGATCTGGACGGTGAGGTCAACATCATTGACGCGACAGCGATCCAGCGTCACAACGCGGGTATCATTTCTCTCCCCGAAGAAGCGAAGGTTTCCGCCGACGTCGACAAGGACGGCGAAGTCACCATCATTGACGTCACCCTCTTACAGCGCTATTTCGCCGGCATCGCTACAATAAAGGGCATCGGCAAGCCTATCGAATAAGATCGATTCATCATCGAATGATCCTTCGTGATCGCAAATCACAATTGACCAAGTCGTTATCGGAACGCAGAACCGTGCTCCGATAACGGCTTTTTGATTATGCTGAAAAAATGCTCTTTTTTTCGGTAATTATGGATTTTATCAAAAAAGCATGTTATAATGAAGAATCATATACGAAAATCGGAGAATGATATGCGCCAAAACAGCACTACCAATCCCCTCAATCAATACAAATTGAATTACGCGTCATTCAGCTATTTCAGAAACGCGATCTACGGCTTTGCGGCGTTATGGATCGTGGTCTTTCACGGCGTATTGCTCGGCAATATTCGTGATGAATTCGATCCCGCGATCCGATTGATCAGAGATTCGATCGACATGGGCAACATCGGCGTCGACGTCTTTGTCTTTTTATCGGGCATCTGTCTGTATTTTTCCTATTCCAAAAAGCCAAAGCTCGGCTCCTTCTATTACAAGCGGTTTGTCAGAGTCTATATCCCCTACCTGATCATGGTGCTGCCCTACATCATCTACTTTTATCTCACGGGAGAAATCGACCTTTGGCTGACGATCAAAACGATCCTCACCATCAACACATGGACCGGCGAGATCGACCCGATAGACTTTTGGTATGTGTCCGCCATACTGGTGTTCTACCTGCTCTATCCGCTGATCTATCGGTTCATTTTCCGTGAGAAAAAGTCCGATAAAATGCCGCGGAAAAAGGCGGAGTTTTGGCGGATGATGCTCCTCGTTGCGATCTCGTTCGCCGTATCTGTCACCATCTACTATGCGCTGCCCGACGTATACAGTGTGATCAGCCGTATGCTGTCACGATTCACCGTGTTCATCATCGGTACCTATGTCGGTAAACCGGTCAAAGAGGGCAAGCCGTTCCACGAGGGCTTTTTGATCGCCTCGGTCGTCATCCTCGCGGGCACCTATCCGCTGTATGAGTGCGATATCCTGCCCGGCGTATGGTCGCGGTATTACGGCTCATTGACAGGCATAGCGCTGGTGTTCCTGCTGTCGCAGTTCTTTATCCTTGCGTCAGAACGGAAGATCGATCGCATCTTTGCGTTCTTCGGTCCCTTCTCGTTCGAGATCTATGTCCTCTCCATCATTGCGAGAAGAATCTATTACTTCACCCCGTGGTATACCGACGGCTACGCGTTCCTGCACTACATGATCGTGATGGTGTTCACCATCTTCATTGCGTGGGCAGTCAGCAAGATTGAACAGCCGATCTTCAAAGTGTTATTGAAACCTCGAAAAGAAAAATCCACATAAGTATTCCATACAAAAAACCGACGGAGCGATCCGTCGGTTTTCGTTATGATATAAATCAAAGTTTTACTTAAATCGTTTCGTGAGCTTCACGGGGACGCCTTTCTTCACGATATACACTTCTTCGGCGATCTCCATCATTGCCCTATCGTTATACGAATCCGTATAAAACGCGTCAATCTTTCGGTCGCCGTATTGTTCCGAATACCGCTTGACCTTGTTATCGCCAAAGTTGAACCATGTGATCTTCTTCGCCGCGACGTCCATTTCCGTACCGATGATGTGATCGGTCTTTAAATACTCACGAATACAGTCGAGCAGAAAGACAGGGCTTGCTGAGATGATCACATCCTCAGGCTCGATCAGCGAAAGGATATTTTGGTGCAGTCGGTCGGTACGTTTCTCCCAAAACGGCGCCGCCAGCTCTTCGGGAGATTCTGTTCCGTCCAGAACCCCGGCAAAGATCGAGTTGATAATCAATTCGAGCTTTTCCTTGCTCAACCAACACAGCTCATATTTGACTGCGGTAACAAGGATCTTCGGGATATACCGAATGATCTTTTTATTATGTTTGATCATATAGAAAGCAAAATGCAAGCCGCTTTCGCCGCGATAGATCGTGTTGTCAAAATCAAATACCTTCACTGTGTTCCTCTGTTTCTGTTGAATAGGATATATCATTATTATAGCAATCCCGAAAGCGTTTGTCCATAAAAATCAGGCGACTCCAGCATGAATCGGAATCGCCTGATGGTCTTTTATTGATTGGATCGTGTTATTGACAAATCACTTTTCTTCGGTTTTGTCCGCTTCGGCGTAGGGTTCGGAAATGTCGATCGAAGGCGACTCTTCCTCAGCCTTTTCTGTTCCCACAAGCTCGGGGTGTACCTCCGCCCAGTTGAACAGCTTATCGTTCGGCTTCGCCGCGCCGCAGCCACAGGTGCCGACATAATTCTGGTTGATCTTGCCGCACTCCGGGCACTTCCACTCATTCTCACCCGGCTCGATCTCAGGCTCGGCGGGCTTCTTCTCTACTTTTTCTTTTTTCTGCTCCACGGGCTGTTCTTCTGCCGGCTCCTCTTTTTTCACCAACTCGGGATGAACCTCCGCCCAGTTGAACAGCTTATCATTGGGTTTTGCCGCGCCGCAGCCGCAGGTACCGACATAGTTCAGATTGATCTTGCCGCAGTCCGGGCACTTCCACTCGTTCTCATCCGGCTCACG
>ONUI01000139.1 GCA_900320995.1 uncultured Eubacteriales bacterium | reverse complement strand
CCGAGGAGCTGGATATCTTCGATAAGCAGACATTTGAAGAAAACCCGATGGAATTCTATGTGGTCTGCACCGATGTGTTCACGGGCGAGCCTGTTTACAGGCGCGTGGATCGCGCGGATGAAAACGGTTATCTGTGGATGCGCGCGTCCGCTTCGATGCCGATGGTGTCAAGACCCGTCGAGGTGGATGGCTTTACCCTGCTCGACGGAGGCATGAGTGATTCGATCCCCCTGCGCTTTATGCAGCGAAAGGGATATGAGAAGAACGTGGTCGTTCTGACCCGTCCGCGCAAATATCGCAAGCAGGCGAATAATAAGGCGTTGATGCGCGCGATGCTCCGCAAGCATCCCGTGATGGCGCGTGTGATGGCTGACCGCCACAAGATGTACGCTTTCCAGCGGGAATATGTTTTCGCGTGTGAGCGCATGGGCAACACGCTGGTGCTCTGTCCCGATACGCCGCTCGATATCTCGCGCACGGAGCATGATCCCGATCGATTGCAGGCGGCATATGACGAGGGCAGAAAAGTTGCTCTGCGTGAGCTGGATCGGATAAAAGAATTTATCAAGTAATCAATGAAAGACGAAGATGACGCTTGTCACCTTCGTCTTTTTTCTTTCCGTCGAGGTGCGGCTTTGCGGAAACTGTCTGATTCGGAATGGAAAATTCCCGACAGAATAGCCATAGGCTCCCTTTGGTAAAGGGAGCTGTCACCAAAGGTGACGGAGGGATTGTAAAAATGTACGAGTGTTAACGAGTAACTATTGATTTATGCGCCGATTTGGTGTAAACTGTTTTTATTGTAACCATGAAATGACGATCATAATCTTGTTATCGCATGAAAGCGGTGACGAATTGAACTTCTTGGAGGGTATTTATG
This sequence comes from uncultured Eubacteriales bacterium, assembly GCA_900320995.1. Taxonomy (GTDB): domain Bacteria; phylum Bacillota; class Clostridia; order Oscillospirales; family Acutalibacteraceae; genus Ruminococcoides. Next base: position 3,723 of record ONUI01000139.1, on the reverse strand, counting down.
TCGAAAGAATTCAAGATCAGAACCAGAAATCCCGAATTGTTCCTGCGTGTGCAGAAGGGACATTTCGCGACGATGCACAGCCACACCAATTACTATATCGACGTCACGACACAGAAATATCGTATGTCGGAGGCGAAGGCAGTCGCTCATGAGATCGTGTCCTTCTACCGCACCAACACCATCATTGACACCATCATCTGTCTGGACGGCACTGAGGTCATCGGCGCTTTTGTCGCGCAGGAGCTGTCCGACGCAAGCTTCATGAATCTGAACGCTCACCACACCATCTATATCCTCTCACCCGAGTTCATGGGCAACGGTCAGATGGTGTTCCGCGATAACACCAGTCCGATGATCGAGAACAAGCATGTGCTGATCCTCGCCGCGTCCGTCACCACCGGCAAGACCGCGCTTTCCGCGATCGACGCGATCAAATATTACGGCGGTCATATCGTCGGCGTATCGTCGATCTTCGCGACGGTCGGCGAGTGTGACGGGATCCCGGTCACCTCGATCTTTAACCCGCACGATCTGCAGGATTACCAGAGCTATAAGCCCCACCGCTGTCCGATGTGTCAGAACGGCGAGAAGCTGGAAGCGCTGGTCAACAGCTACGGATATTCAAAGCTGTAATCAAACGATAAAACCCCGTTGTCATTCGAGTGAATGGCAGCGGGGTCATTTTTAAGTAGGGCAGGGCTTGCTCCTGCCGAAACTCTTCCGTTCTATCTCACATGTGTGAAGCAAATGAACTTAGTAGGGGGCGGCGCGGACACGTGTGTCCGACACGCGTGTCCGATGTCCCGACCCTTTCCGTTCTATCTCGTTTTCATGCTCAACATATCCATCCGCAGAGCAAGAGCTCGGGCATCAACAGGCGGATTAATACAGAAAATCAGCCCAGTAATATTGGCTCATATACTCGTTTTGGTACGCGTTGACCGCGCCCGCGTCCAGCTCCTTAAAGCGATAGTAGTCGCAGTCGAGCACCTCGGGATTGACCGCGAGGGCGTTATAGCTGCGCACCACCGCCTCCTCCGCGCCGACCGCCTTGAGACTCTTGATCATCGCGTAGATATAGGTTTGCAGCAGGTTTTGCAGCTTCTTTTCGTAAGGCTCATCCTCAAAGATCGCGGCGAAGAGCTCTCTTGTGGTGCAGGAGCTGCCCTGCTTATGGACGAGGTACGCGAATACCTCCTTCGCCTTGCTGCGCTCAAAGCGAACATGGGCGCCGTCGGGCGTGAATACGTCAAAGTTGCCGAAGCACTGCACACGCAAAAGCGCGTTGCTCTTCGGTGTGATCGGAAAGCGCAGATCGGAAAGCTCACGTTCGATCTTTTCCTTGTTGACGGGCTTCATGATATATCCCGAGGCATGCAGGCTCATGGCGTCGCCCGCGTAATCCGAAAAGCCGGTCACAAAGATGATATTCATCTTCGGGTTGACCCCTTTGAGCTTCTTGGCGAGCTCCACGCCGTTCATGCCGCGCATATGGATATCGAGAAAGGCGATGTCACAGCCGTCCTGCTGTGCCGCCTCCAGCAGCTCACGAGGCTTGCGGAAGGATTTGACCTCCGCGTCGGGCTTTGCTTTTTGAATGGACATCTCCAGCATCTTCAAAGCCAGAGGCTCGTCGTCAACACACAAGATTCTCATTAGGCTGTCCCTCCTTCGGCAAAATCACCTTTGCCGTTGTTCCTTCATCGATCACGCTGGTGATCTCGACACGCGCGCCGCACAGATCGTGCAGGCGCTTTTTGGTGTTTTCCATTCCGACATGCGACCTGCCGTCATCTTCCTTCGGCGCATCGGGGTCAAAGCCGACGCCGTCATCCTTGATGATGACCTCATAGGCGGTGTCCGTCTCTTTGGTCGCGATGGTAACGGTACCGCCGTCCTCCTTCATCCCGACGCCGTGCTTGACGGCATTTTCCACTAAGGGCTGGATGCTCAGCAGCGGCAGCTGAAAATCGACGGTCTGTATATCATATTCGACGTTCAGCAGATCGTCGAACCGCATTTTTTCTATATATAGATACTTCTTCAAATGCTCGAGCTCCGTTGTGAACGGAACAGGCTTTGACTGATTGAGCGAATCCATGTTGCCGCGTAGATAATCGGCAAAGGTGACCGTTGCCTCCTGCGCCGTTTCCGGATCGATCGTGCACATCATGGCGATCGACGTCAGCGCGTTGTAGATAAAGTGCGGGCGGATCTGGCTGACCATCACGCCGACCTTCGCCTCATACAGCTCCTTCTGCATCTGCTGATAGCGGATCGCTTCTTTATACTGGAACCGCAGATCGCCGATCAGCCGCACGATCTGCACGATCATGGTGATCGCCAGACCGTAGTTGAAGTAGTGCGCGCCGCGCAGATGGATGAACTGGTCGACGATGTCGATCGCGACCGTCACCAGCAGCGGTACCCATGACAGCAGGAAGAAGAGCGCGTTGCGGTTGCCCCGCACCTCGACGCCGAGCAGTACGATCATGACCAGGATGCTGACCGCCGCGGCAAGATTCATTGTCGTGGAAGAAGCAGTGAGATCCATTGAGTGACAAAGCTGCAGAATAAATACAACGATCGCTAAGCTCAGGTAGACTCCCGAAACGATATTGGCGGCGATACGCGTCTTGCTGCCGGTCATATTGGACTTGAAATAGAACAGCACCGCGGCGACAAAGCAGTATCCCGTGACCTTGTCCAACATCAAACAGACGGTCGGGTCGGCGATCCACAGGTTCAGATAGCCGCTGATATGCTGCATGATCATATACAACCCCCAGAAAAAGCTGAGGAAACCGAAGGCAAGGTACTTGTAATCGATCTTTCCGAGGATAAAGCTCGCCACGGGGAAGAAGAACAATCCGAAAAAGCACACCAAAACGAACAGCAATACGAACGGCAGCGCGTCATAGAAGAAGCGCAGGTGCATTCCTTCGCTGTAATACGCCGTGACGTCAACACAGTCGTTATAGCTGACAAGCGCGATATCATAGGGATACTCTACCTCAAAGATCAGCTCCGAGTCCTCCGTGATGCCGAGGCTCTCCGTAAGGAAGTCGGAGTAGAGCGTTTTCACGCGGTAACCCGGCGTATCGGGCAAATCCAGCGCCAACGGTCTGTCGGTGAGAGAGTGCTCATAAGCGAGCTTGGAGTCGTCAAAGTTATAGCTCTCGATCACGGTACCGTCGGATGTTTTCAGCGTATACCATACGTCTTTGGAAGAAACGGTCAGGTTTCCGAATAACAGCAGGAGCTTTTTTGACATCTTACCCTTGAATACGATATTGTGAAAGTGGTCGGTGATGGGGCGGTCGGATTCGATCGGCTTCCACTCGCCGCCGTCTACGGAGTATTCGCCCTCCAAAAACATCGTCGGCGACTCATAGATATCCATGCTGACATAATAGCGCACGCCGATCCATACCGTGCTCGTGATCAGTAATAGCGTCAGCACGACACAGACCACCGTCCAGATCCTCCCTCCGAGGATCTTCTTCATGACATCGCCCCTTTCCGAATTTTCTTCATTATATCATAGGGATCGGGGAATGAAAAGTTAAAAAAATAAAAAAGTTTTCAAACAGCCCGATATTTGCAAAGATGTTGCAAAGATCAACCTGATATACTGTAGTCACAGTCAAAGAGAAAAGCCGAGGCTCGGAGCCCTCGGATAACGACGGACGAGGACTGAGCTGTGAAGTCGCAACAAGCGAC
>ONUI01000019.1 GCA_900320995.1 uncultured Eubacteriales bacterium | reverse complement strand
AGCACCCACATGATCTTAGCCGCGTCCATCGGAGAACCGCCGCCGACGGCGATGATGACGTCGGGCTTGAAGCTCTCCATCATCTTGGCGCCCATCTTGGCGCAGCCGAGGGTGGGATCGGGCGCGACGTCGCTGAAGGTGGTGTGCATGATGCCCATCTCGTCGAGCTTCTTCTCCACAGCTGCGGTGTAGCCGTTGGCATACAGGAAGCCGTCAGTGACGATGAACGCTTTCTTCTTATTCATAACGCTGCCCAGCTCGTCGAGCGCGACGCTCAGACAGCCCTGTTTCATATAAACCTTTTCAGGTGCTCTGAACCAAAGCATATTGTTCCTCCTCTTGGCTACGGTTTTGATGTTCAGCAGATGCTTGACGCCGACGTTCTCATAGATCGAGTTGCCGCCCCATGAGCCGCAGCCCAGAGTCAGCGAGGGCGCCAGACGGAAGTTGTAGATATCACCGATGCCGCCTTGTGAGGAGGGGGTGTTGACCACGATACGGCAGGTCTTCATGCGCTCCATGAACTCGTCGAGCACATCCTTGCGGGTCAGCTCGTTGATGTAGATGGAGGCGGTGTGACCGTAGCCGCCGTCCGCGATCAGCTGTTCGGCATTGTCAAATGCCTCTTCGATGGTGTCGAATTTATACATCGCCAGTACGGGGGAGAGCTTTTCATGCGCGAATTCTTCGCTCAGCTCTACGCTCTGCACCTCGCCGATGAGAATCTTGCTGCTCTCGGGAACATCCACACCGCTGAGCTTGGCGATCTTGTAGGCGCTCTGACCGACGATCTTCGCATTCAGAGAGCCGTTGATGATGATGGTCTTGCGTACCTTGTCGAGCTCATCGGGCTTGAGGAAATAACAGCCGCGATATAAGAACTCCTTCTTGACCTGTTCGTAGATCGAGGACGGAACATGTACGCTCTGCTCGGAAGCGCAGATCATACCGTTGTCAAAGGTCTTGGAGTGAATGACGGAGTTGACCGCGAGAACGATGTCCGCGCTCTCGTCGATGATGGCGGGGGTGTTGCCCGCGCCGACGCCCAGTGCGGGCTTGCCGGAGGAATACGCCGCTTTGACCATGCCGGGACCGCCTGTGGCGAGGATGATGTCAGCCTCTTTCATCAGGGTGTTGGTCATATCCAGCGAGGGTACGTCGATCCACGCTATGATGTCCTCGGGCGCGCCTGCTTTGACAGCCGCGTCTAAGATGATCTTTGCCGCGTCGATGGTGCTCTTCTTCGCGCGCGGGTGAGGGGAGATGATGATGCCGTTGCGGGTCTTTAAGGAGATCAGGCACTTAAAGATCGCGGTCGAGGTCGGGTTGGTGGTGGGGATGACCGCCGCGACGACGCCGATGGGCTCCGCCACGCGCACGATGCCAGCCGCCGCGTCCTCTTCCACAACGCCGCAGGTGATTGTGTCCTTGTAGGCGTTGTAGATGTACTCTGAGGCATAGTTGTTCTTGATGACCTTGTCCTCGACGACGCCCATGCCGGTCTCGGCGACCGCGTCCTTCGCAAGGCTCAGACGCGCCTTGTTTGCCGCGGTAGCCGCAGCCTTGAAGATCGCGTCGACCTGCTCCTGAGAGTAGGTGCTGAATCTCTCCTGCGCCTTGCGCACATCGTTGATTTTTCGCTCCAGCGCTTCTACGCTGTCTACGAGATACTTTTCATTATCCATTGTTATTCCTCCTATACAGGAAATTACGCTTTCGCATAATATAAGTATAGCATAAGAGGGGGTGGGATTCAATTTGCATTTGCACCAAAGAAAAGCAGGGATTTTTGAGGGTTATAGACATATTGTTATTTTTTTAACAAAGTTTAGGCGATTTGAGGACAAAAAAAGACCGATCATCATGACCGGTCTTTCCTGTTGATTGATTATGCGGTCGCCAATTCATTCACGCCTGACGGCTGAGTACGCAACTCAAATGAATCATTGTCTGCTGTCGTTTGATCGTTAGCGGCTCGCCGCGATGACGCCTGCTGTGATCAGAACGATGTATAAGACTACGAATACGATGCACAGGATCAGGCTGACCCAGAATACCTTACGTACCTTATTCGCGCTGAGATTAGCTTGCTCTACGTCGCCGGCGTTGATCGCTTTGTTCATGGTGACAAAAGCGCCGATCGAGAAGAAACCGCAGATCGTGAATAAGATCCATGTGAAAACAAACATAACGATGTGTTTTGCTCTGTTAGGCATTTCCTGCATAATAATACTCTCCTTTTAAATAAATTGATAATATAATTGATATCAGCCGAAGTATCTTTGAAGCAGACCCTTGAAGCCCGCGCCGTGTCTTGCTTCATCCTTCGCCATTTCGTGTACGGTGTCATGGATCGCATCGAGATCGGCAGCCTTCGCGCGCTTAGCGAGATCGAGCTTACCGGCGCAAGCGCCTGTCTCAGCCTCGACACGCAGCTCGAGGTTCTTCTTGGTGCTGTCAGTCAGCACTTCGCCGAGCAGCTCCGCGAACTTCGCGGCATGCTCCGCCTCTTCAAACGCGTATTTGGTGAAAGCAGCACTTACTTCGGGATAACCCTCTCTGTCGGCAACTCTCGCCATTGCCAGATACATACCGACCTCGCTGCATTCGCCCTCAAAGTTGGAGCGCAGATCAGCCTTGATGTCCTCGGCAACGTCCTTCGCGATACCGACTACATGCTCGCAGGCAAAGCCTGCATTATCGTCGAGCTTGTTGAATTTTTCGCCGGGTACTTTACATACCGGGCACTTCTCGGGGGGAGTATCTCCCTCGTGAACATAGCCGCATACGGGGCAAACCCATTTTGTCATAATCATTTCCTCCTTTAGTGATTTAATTGATGAAAATGGTTGTAGAAATCATAACACATTATGTGAACAATAAATTTCTATATTGGAATAATCCGCAGTTTTCACCCATATTATTTTTGTGGGAATGATCCCCCGTGGATTCTCCATGGGGGAGATAGAATTTTGGAGGAGTTGATGCGATGCCATCCGTATTTTTGAGTCCGTCACTACAGGAATGGAACCCGTATGTCAACGGAGGGAGTGAGGAGTATTACATGAATCTGGTCGCCGACGCGATCGAGCCGTATCTGCGCGCGTCGGGGATATCCTTCTCGCGCAATTCGCCGAGCCAAACGCTCGGTCAGGCGATCGCGCAAAGCAACGCGGGGAACTATGATCTGCATCTGGCGATCCATTCCAACGCCGCCGGTTCGCAGAACAGCGGTACCGTCCGCGGGACGGACGTCTATTATTATCCGACCAGCGCCAAAGGGAAACGTGCCGCTGAGATCATCGCCGGGAATTACCGCGATATCTATCCGCTGCCCGACAGGGTCAAGACGGTCGCGTCCGCGACGCTCGCGGAGCTTCGGCGCACCAAGGCGCCCGCCGTATTGATCGAGACCGCCTATCATGATAACCTTGCCGACGCCGAGTGGATCCAGGAGAACATCGGCGCGATCGGCAGGAATCTGGCGCAGAGTATCGCGCAGTTTTTAGGCGTGCCGTTTGTGGATCTGTAGGATGATTTTTTTGTTGCAGTGAAAACAGCCGTGTGTTATAATACAAGGTAACACACGGCTTTGCTGTATCATTTGACGGAGGAAAAATCATGGAAGAAAAAATGATGAAGAGAATCGAAAAAACAATGGACAGACTGCGCGCCAACCAGATGGCGGCATACTATGTCGAGACCAAGGAAGAAGTCGTTCCGCTGCTCAAGACCCTGATGAACGTGGGTGAGACCGTCACCCACGGCGGTTCCGTCACACTGCGTGAATGCGGCGTGATCGATATGCTCAACAGCGGCGACTACAACTATCTCGACCGCTCCAAAGCGCAGTCGCCCGAGGAGGTCGAGGAGATCTATCGCAAGGCGTATTTTGCCGATACCTATCTTGCCAGTGCCAACGCTGTCACTGAAAGCGGTCTGCTGTATAATGTCGACGGCAACTCCAACCGTGTATCCGCGATCCTCTACGGTCCCAAGCAGGTCATCTTTATCTGCGGCTGCAACAAGCTCGTCAAGGATCTGGACGAGGCGGTCATGCGCCTCAAGAGCGTCGCCGCGCCGCAGAATACCAAACGCCTGAATTGTCAGACCTACTGCGCCAAAGAGGGCGAGTGCCTGGCAATGGGTAGTGACGCTTCTTATATGTGCGACGGCTGTATGAGCCCCGAGCGCATCTGCTGTAACTATGTGATCTCCGCGCGTCAGCGCCACAAGGACAGATTGAAGGTCATCTTCGTCGGCGAGGAATTAGGCTACTGATTTGAATCTGTAGGGGGGAGGGCGTGATACACGTATCTACTCCTCCCGAGATATTAGCGTTTCTCCCTTCGGTCGATCAATTAATGCAATCCCACAGTGGCGCTTAGCCAATCACGGATAAACCCGCTCTTGGAGCGCTGTTGCATGGGAGTTGTATGCCAAATCAATAGATTTGGACAACTCCTCATCAGTCCCCTGACACGCGTGTCCGGGGACAGCTCCCTTTACCAAAGGGAGCCTCTATGTAAGGCATGGGTTAAACCATGCCCCTCTCACTCACTGACAATTGCTCTCGTTCTTGTTCTCGGAACGATTCTCTTTGCAGTCGGTGGTGTTTTCGGACTTTTTATCGGTTGCGTAGCTCATGTTGTTTGCGGTGTTCTGTGTGTTGTTCTGAGCGCTGTTCTTCGCGTTCTTCTTGGACTTGCTCATGTTGACACCTCCTTTATACACATCTCTATTATCCCCGAAAAGAGGCGATTTATTATGAAAATGAATGATTATTTTGAACGGATGAAAACCGTCCTCGGAGAGGATTACGACCGTTTTCTGGAAACGGTGGACAAGCCGGCGTACAAGGCGATCCGCGTCAATACGCTCAAGATCCAGCCTGAGGAGCTGTTGCCGCTGCTGTCCTTTGCGGGGGATCAGGTGCCCTTTGCGGCGACGGGATATTATGTGGACGTCGAAAAGCTCGGCAAGCATCCTCTGCATCACGCGGGCGCTTTCTATGTGCAGGAGCCTTCGGCGATGTCTGCCGTGACGGCGCTGCATGTCGAGCCGGGTGATAAGGTGCTCGATCTGTGTGCCGCGCCCGGCGGTAAAAGTACCCAGATCGCCGCCGATCTGAACGGCACGGGTCTTTTGTGGGCGAATGAGATCGTCCGTCCGCGCGCGCATATCCTTTTGTCGAATATCGAGCGCATGGGCGTCAAAAACGCCGTGGTGTCCAACATGAAGCCCGATGTTCTGTGTGATCGGTTGGAGGGCTATTTCGATAAAGTACTGGTCGACGCTCCCTGCTCGGGCGAGGGGATGTTCCGCAAGGACAAAGAGGCGATCTATGAGTGGTCGGTGGAGCACAGCCTGTCCTGCGCCGAACGCCAGAAGGCGATCATCCACTCCGCCGCCGCGGCGGTCAAGCCCGGTGGTGTGATGGTCTATTCCACCTGCACCTTCTCACCGGATGAAAACGAAGGTGTGGTACAGCATTTTCTCAGCGAGCACCCCGAATTTGAGCTGATCGACACGGGCTGCCGCTTCGGCACCCCGACGCTGGAGCACGCGATCCGCATCTATCCGTTCCACGGCGGTGAGGGACATTTTGTCGCCAAGTTCCGCAAGCTCAAGGGAAAGAACTATAAAGGAAAGATGTTCACCTATTTTGAGCCGCCCCGTGAGGAGCGCATCGAGATCGAGAAATTCATCTGCGATATCCTGCGTAACCCGTATTTCAGACATTATCACGTGATCGACGAACGTATCCTGAACCTGCCCGACGTCGAGCTGCTGCCCGATCTGGAGGGGATGAACATCCTGCGCGCGGGCGTAAAGCTGGGCGACTTCAAAAAGAATCGGATCGAGCCGCATCATAATCTCGCGACCTCTCTGACGCCCTATGACTTCAAGCAAAGACTGATCATGAGCTGTGAGGATATCGCCGCCGCGCGGTATATCAGCGGTGAGGAGCTGGAGATCGACAACTGGATCAACGGCTGGGGCGTTGCGACGGTCAACGGCGTGACGCTGGGACTGGGCAAGGCGGTCAACGGTCATTTAAAGAATAAGTATCCGAAAGGATTGCGTACACTCGCATGGAAAGACTTACAGATATAAATGTGATCCGCGAGCTGCTCAGCCGTCACGGGTTCACCTTCTCCAAGGCGTTGGGTCAGAATTTTCTGATCAACCCCTCGGTGTGCCCCCGCATGGCTGACGCCGCGGTAGAAAGCGTGAAGGTTACTCACCGGACGCAAACGTCCGGTTCAGGCAATAAAACAATCCCTCCGAGTTCGTCTTTGACGAACCCACCTCCCTTTACCAAAGGGAGGCATTGCGTCGGCGTGATCGAGATCGGTCCCGGTATCGGTGTGCTGACAAGAGAGCTGTTGCAAAGAGCGGATAAGGTCGTCGCGGTCGAGCTGGACAAGCGCCTGCTCCCCGTATTGGACGAGACCTTAGGCGAATTCGACAACCTCAAGGTCGTCAACGCCGATGTGCTGGAGCTGGATCTGCATCGCCTGATCGAAGAAGAATTCGAAGGTATGGAGGTGGTCGTATGCGCCAATCTGCCGTATTATATCACCTCTCCCGTGATCATGAAGCTGCTTGAGGACAAGCTGCCGATCAGCACGATCACGGTGATGGTGCAAAAGGAAGCGGCGGTGCGGTTATGTGCTCAGCCGGGTACACGCGACAGCTCCGCCATTACGGCGGCGGTGCGCTATTACTGCGATCCCGAGCTGTTGTTCCATGTGTCGGCGGGGTCGTTCATGCCTGCTCCCAAGGTGGATTCGGCGGTCATACAGCTCGTGCTGCATGAGCCCGCGGTTCACCCGAAAAATGAAAAAACCTTCTTCGCGGTGATCAAGGGAGCGTTTGCTCAGCGCAGAAAAACCGTGCTTAACTCGCTTTCTTCCTCACTTTCTCTTGACAAGAACACAGTTCGTGATATACTGAGATCAGCGGGCGTGGATGAAAACGCCCGCGCCGAAAGATTGACTCTCGAACACTTTTCCGCTGTTTCCGACGCTGTTGATGAAATGGAGTAAATCATGGAAAAAAAGAACTTCACCGTATTGATCGTTCTGATCGCTCTGCTGGCGATCAGCATCCTGCTGATGGGTATCTCCCTGCTCCTGTCCGAAAAGGTATTCGGTCAGGTGTCCAGCTACATCGCGATCACCTGCGTTATCATTACGCTGGTGGGCGTGGTGATCGTCCTTCGCAATAATCGAAAAAACAAAGATGATGAGGAAGACGACGAGTAAAACCGGATCGTTCTGACGATTTAAGAGAGGAAAAGGAGATCTAAGATGGCGAGAAGTGCAACAGATGAACGGATTATCGATTTGCCGATCGAGTTGATCATCGGTCGGATGCGTGCTGTCGGTTCCGAGAGCAATTTTGCGCTGCGTTCGGAGAATCCGACGCCCACAGGGGTGTGGTTCAGGGTGCATCACGGCGCTTCCATGGCGTCATGGGGCGAGAAGATCACCGTTACGCTGACGCCGATGGGGCAACAGACAAAGGTGAATATCTTCTCCGAGTGCGGTATGCCGACTCAGCTCATCGATTACGGTAAGAATCGAAAGGTCGTCAACTACCTTTTCGATTTTATCATGCGTCCCGGTTACGGACAGCCCGCGCAGATGCCGCCGCTGAATCAGGATTACGCTCCGCAACAGGCTCAACCTGTACAACAGCCTGCCGCGCAGAAGCGGTTTTGTACCGCCTGCGGTAAACCGATTGTGCCCGGCGCGAGATTTTGCATCGGCTGCGGCAAACCTTTACAATAATATAGACATATGTTTTGAAAGCACCTTTTCGGGTGCTTTTTCTTTTTGCTCAAATCATATTTTTGAAACGCTCCTCATAAACTGTACCATCATCATATTGGTTAAGGAGCGAAAAAATGGAATATCATCTGACGAAGAAAACCATTTCACGGTTACGATATGCAACGGATACGGTCACGGAACAGGCGGTCGATGTGGATCTCAGCCTGCCGGATTACTGTCCCGATATCGAGAAGATCCTGTCATGCACCCTGATCCCGGAGGTGAACATGACCAACGTCAGCGGCGATCGGCTGAACATCGAGGGCAGTTCTTGTGTGCGCGTGGTCTATCTGGACAGCGATCGGACGATCCGCGTATACGAGTACCGCACGCCGTTCTCGGAGAGCCTGCCGATGAAGGGTGAATCCCCGGACTGTGTGGTATATGTTGACGCAAAGCCCGAGTATCTGAACTGCCGTGCCCTCAGTCCGCGCAAGCTGAGTCTGCACGGAGCGTTCTCACTCGGTGTGCGCATCGCGGTGCGGGATGAGCTGGCGTATTATGCCTATGACGACGGCGATGAGCTGCAAACCAAAAGCGATTCACTCACGGTATCCACCCTCTGCGGGTTGAGTTCGGAGAGCTTTTCGGTGCAGGAGGATATCTCCGTCAGCGGCAAGAGCGATATCAATACCCTGATCAGCCACCGCCTGTCCGCGCGGATCTCGGATATAAAGGCGATACAGAACAAGATCATGCTCAACGCGGAGCTCAAGCTCGACTTGATGTATCTGTCGGGCATCGAGGATCCCTCGCTCGAGTGTATGTCCTACAGCCTGCCGATCTCACGCGTCGTCGACTGTGAGGGCGTGGATGAAAACGCCGTGATCGACGGCGAGCTGAGCGTGATGAGCAGTGAGGTGCATCTATCGGATGACGCGCTCGACGGCTCGTCGGTGCTGTCGCTGGACGCAAGGCTGTGCTTCAATACATTGTGTTACGCCGGCTGTGAGATCGAGGTGCTGTCGGATGTGTTCTCGACCGAAAAAGAGGCGCAGGTGCAGACGGAGCCCTTCTCCTGCAACAGCGGTATTCTCTGCCGCAGCTTTACCGATACGGAAAAGGCGACGATCGGCTTGGATGAAGAGATCGGAAAGATCCTCGACGTCCACTGCGAAAAGCTGACCGCGTCCTATACCGCCGACGATGACGGTGTGTCGATCAGCGCCAAGATGACGGTCGGCGTCTACTATGAGAATCAGGAGAATGAAACCCGCTATGTCGAGCGTGACGCCGAGTTCGGCTTTCGTCCCGACACGGAGGGTCATACAGAAATCCTGCGGCTGCGTGCCGCGGCGGACAGCCTGAGCTATCGGCTCAAGGATAACCGACAGCTCGAGCTGCGGGCGGAGATGTGTTACCGCGTGACGATGTGCAAGCGGCTCAGCTGTGCCGCTGTCACCGGCGTGAGCGCCGATGATGACGCGCCTGAGAAAAAGCATGACGGCACGCTGATCCTGTATTATGCCGATGAAGGGGATCGGGTGTGGGATATCGCCAAGCGTTTCTGCTCCCGACCCGCGGATATCATCGCCGAAAATGACCTTGAGGGTGAGACGATCGGTGCGGGGATGATGCTGATGATACCGACTGCCTGATATGCTCCGTCATATCTCTTTACAAAGGCACATATATAAATAGTATCAACAGTAACGGAGGATATCATGGAAGAGAGAAGTATTTATAAGGATATAGAGAACCGCACCGGCGGGAATATCTATATCGGTGTGGTCGGACCTGTGCGGACGGGTAAATCGACCTTTATCAAGCGGTTTATGGATACGCTGGTGCTGCCGCGTATCAAGGATGAGAATCTGCGGGAACGCGCGCTTGACGAACTGCCGCAGAGCGCCGCCGGTCGGACGATCATGACCACTGAGCCGAAGTTCGTGCCCGAAAACGCAGTGCCGATCACCTTGGAGGACAACGCCCGACTGAGCGTGCGGATGATCGACTGCGTCGGCTACATCGTGGAGAGCGCGATGGGCTACATCGAGGACGATGGCGAGCGCATGGTGCATACGCCGTGGAGCGATCGGGAGATGCCGTTCCGTCAGGCGGCGGAGCTGGGCACCAAAAAGGTTATCACCGATCACAGTACCATCGGCGTGATGGTCACAACGGACGGCTCGATCGGCGATATCGACCGAGAGGATTATGTGAGCGCCGAGGAAAGGGTAGCGGCTGAGCTGACTGCCGCCGACAAGCCCTTTATCATTTTGCTGAATACGACCGCGCCCGAGAGCGCGTCCTCCTCCGCATTGGCGGCGAATCTGAGCCAAAAATACGGCGCTCCCACCGTACCCGTCGACTGCGCGATGATGGATGAAACCGCCGTCAAGGCGATCCTGGCGACCCTGCTGTTCGAGTTCCCGATCAGAGAGATCCATGTGGATATGCCCGAGTGGCTGAGGGGACTGAGCCGGGATAACTGGCTGCGCGCGGATGTGTTCGGCTCGATCCGCGATACGGCAAAAGAGATCACCAAGATCCGCGAGGTGCAGGACGCGGTACAGGGGCTGAGCGATAACGAGAATATCGACAGCGCGGAGCTGCGTTCGATGGATCTCGGTACAGGCAGGGCGGATATTGCGGTGCGGCTGCAGCCGGAGTTGTTCTATCGGATCCTGACCGAGAAAAGCGGCATTGATATCCGTAATGAGCGTGAGCTGATGGAGTGTATCTGCGAGCTGGCGAACGCGAAAAGCAACTATGACCGTATCGGCAAGGCGTATGAGGATGTGCTGGAGAGCGGGTACGGTATCGTGATGCCGACGATGGAGGAGCTGAGCCTGGAGGAGCCCGAGATCGTGCGCCAAAGCGGCAAATACGGCATCCGCCTCAAGGCGAGCGCGCCGTCCGTGCACATGATGCGCGTGCGTACCACCGCCGAGGTGACGCCGATCGTCGGCTCGGAACAGCAGAGTGAGGAGCTGGTGACCTATCTGCTCAAGGAGTTTGAGGAAAGTCCCGCCAAGATCTGGGACAGCAATATCTTCGGCAAGTCCGTGAGCGATCTGGTCGGCGAGGGGCTGAACAATAAGCTCTGCCGCATGCCCGAAAAAGCACGGCTCAAAATAGGGGAGACGGTGGAGAAGATCATCAACGACGGCTGCAACGGTTTGATCTGTATTATTCTGTAAAAGAAAATAGGCGAAAACAAAAGGCTTTCCTTCGGGGAAGCCTTTTGTGCAGTGGAACAGTATTGACGGATCATGCAATCGAGGAAAAATAATGGTTGAAATTCCCTGTCGGATGATGTATACTGTAACATAGAATAATATGGGATAGCATGTGGTTTGCGTTTGACAACAAATCGTGTTGATATCTCACTGCACACATCAGGAGGCCGAAATATGGGTCAAAATATCACATTGTCATTGACGATCCTGTTGACGGGATTCGCCGTAGTATTTGCGGTGCTGTTGGTTTTGATCGGCATCATCAAAGCCTACGGTACGGTAGTCTACAAGATCCAGAACAGACAGCAGATGAAAAAAATCACTCGCAACGCCGATCTGCCGAAGGCGGAACGTGAGCCTGAGGAAGAAGTGCCCGTGCCGGACGATATCGAGGAAGAGAACAGCGACGAACTGATCGCCGTGATCTCCGCCGCGGTCTATTCGATGGCTTCTTCACCGAAGAACATCTGTATCAAAGGTATCCGCAAAGCGCCCTCCCGTACCAATGCGTGGCGCAATGCCGGTATCTCGGATAATGTCAGACCGTTTTAACGTTCCGTTATCTTGACATGCCTTGTCAGACGGCTTGTCAAATCGCGTTAGCGCATATTACAGATCGGGCAGAAGCGAAACAAGTGACCTGCCCTTGGAGGAAGAACATGCAAATTTTACAAGGATTTTTAGACGCGCTCAAGGGACTGTGGGAGTCTTCCGGCTTCATGCAGTTGACCTGGCAAAACTATGCGATGATCGTGATAGCCTGCGTACTGTTGTACCTGGCTATCAAAAAGCAGTATGAACCGCTTCTGCTGCTGCCGATCGCCTTCGGTATGCTGCTGGTCAACCTGTATCCCGACATCATGGGCGCACCGCATATCAATCTGGTGGAGATTGCCTCGATGGACGATCCCGCCGCCAAAGGCCACGTGATACGGGAGATCGGCGGCAAGATCTTTTATGAAGATCCCACCTACGGCGGTCTGCTGTACTATCTGTATCAGGGCGTCAAGCTCGGTATCTATCCGCCGCTGATCTTTTTGGGTATCGGTTGTATGACCGACTTCGGCCCGCTGATCGCCAACCCGAAGAGCTTTATCCTCGGCGCCGCCGCCCAGATCGGTATCTTCATCACCTTTATCGGCGCGATCTTCTTGGGCTTTACCCCCGCGCAGTCCGGCGCGATCGGTATTATCGGCGGTGCGGACGGTCCTACGGCGATTTATGTCACTTCAAAATTAGCGCCCGAGCTGCTCGGCCCGATCGCGGTCGCGGCGTATTCCTACATGGCGTTGGTACCGATCATCCAGCCTCCGATCATGAAGCTGCTCACCACCAAGAAGGAGCGTGCGGTCGTGATGGATCAGCTCCGTCCCGTTTCCAAGCTCGAGAAGATCATCTTCCCGATCATCGTCGTCATCATCTGCGCGATCGTGCTGCCCTCCGCGGCTCCGCTGATCGGTATGCTGATGCTCGGCAATCTCTTTAAGGAGAGCGGTGTGGTCGAGCGTATCAGCAAGACGGCACAGAATGAGCTGATGAACATCATCACCATCTTCCTCGGCGTGACGGTCGGCGCTACCGCGACAGGTACCGTGTTCCTCACTCCGAAGACATTGGGTATTATCGCGCTCGGTCTGCTGGCGTTCTGCATGGGTACCGCGTGCGGTCTGCTGTTCGGCAAGCTGATGTATAAGTTCACCGGCGGCAAGGTCAATCCGCTGATCGGTTCGGCGGGCGTTTCGGCTGTCCCGATGGCAGCGCGTGTCGCTAACAAGGTCGGTCAGCAGGAAAATCCCGGCAACTTCCTGTTGATGCACGCAATGGGTCCGAATGTCGCGGGCGTAATCGGCTCCGCGGTCGCGGCAGGCGTGCTGCTCAGTGTTCTGTGATATCAATATGAAGATCAACAGCCCTTTTGCGATGCGGAAGGGCTGTTTTTTTGATGGAGAAAGGAAGTGTGATTCTGTCAAATGGACTTTATGAAAATGATCGAGTATTTGTTTATTATGTCGAAATAGAAAAATATCTTCATTTTTATTCTAAGAAAGAATAATAAAGTGTTTCTTTGCGATATAATATAGAATGATTAAATAGGGAAGTATCCCTTTTTTACTCAATACCTATTTGAAGGTAACAGGGCAAAGCTGCCGTGTTGCGGTAATACCATCCGACAGGAGGATTTTAATGAAAAAACAGATCACGATCGCTGATGTGTTAAAGATTTTTCTGCAGCATATCAAGCTGATTATTATTGTAACATTGTTGGGCGCACTGTTGGCGTTTCTCTATGTTACGTATTTGGTGACGCCGATGTATTCTACCAGCGCGCTGATCCTGGTACAGAACGGCAATTCGTTTGAGAGTGATATCAATAAGGCGAACAACAGTTCAATGAGCGGCGAGAAAGTCAATACCAGTGATATTAACTCTTCAAAGATGCTGGCGAATACCTGCTCGACGCTGTTCACGGTCGATCCCGATATGAAAAGCATCATCAGCGGCGCTACGATTAAGATCAGCGTGGTGGAGGATTCTTACTTTCTGAGGATCAGCTCAGACTCATCCGACCCCCATACCGCCGCGAATATCGCGAATCTGGTCGCGAATACCGCGCCGCAGGTGTTCAAAAAGTACTTCGGCGACGCCGGTAAGGTCGATACGGTAGAAGAAGCGAATGTTCCTTCCTCGCCATCCTCACCCAATAAACCGAAATATGTCCTGATCGGTCTGTTAGTCGGTTTGGTGCTGTCGCTGGTCATTTCCTTCCTGCTGGAGATCATCGATACGACCATCAAGCCCGGCGACGACCTGTACAAGATGTATGATATCCCTGTATTTGCTGAGATCGTTGACTTTGAAACGGAAGGCGGTGGCAAGAAGAAATGAAGCTGATCAACACGAATAAAGGCGATAAAGCCAATAAAAAAGGCAATAGTGCAGAAAAAGCCAAAAACGTCCTGACCTCCGATTCCAAATTTGCGATCGTAGAGGGTTATAAGATCGCCCGTACCAATTTGGTGTTCTCGCTCACCGCACAGGAAAGCAACTGTGTTGCCGTTACCTCGTGGAGCAAGGGTGAAGGTAAAAGTACCGCGACCGTTAACCTGGCGATCTCCTTTGCGAAAATGGGCAAGCGTGTGCTTTTGATCGATACCGACTTGCGTCGTCCGAACCTGCACAATCTGCTCAAGCTCAAGAATGATACCGGTGTGTCGGATATCATCGGACAGTTCGGTGATTTTCAGACTGCCGTTCACCGCAACGCGGTCACCAACATGGATGTTCTGACCTCCGGCGCGATCCCGCCCAACCCCTCAGAGCTGCTGGCTTCTCCGTATTTTGCGGAGCTGCTGAAGAAAGCAAAGGAAGAGTACGATTATGTCATCATGGATACGCCTCCTCTGGGCGTTGTTACCGATACGCTTCTGCTGAAGGACTATGTCGGCGGCTATGTCATGGTCGTCCGTGAGAGGATTACCAGCCACGGCGATATCGAGCGCGCCCTGCAAAGCGTCAAGCTCGCCGATACCAAGGTGCTCGGCTTCCTCAAGGTCGGCTGTGAAATGCGCTCCAAGGGCTACGGCTACAACAAGTACAGATATCGTTACAACTACAATTACAACTATTATTACAAATACTGATCTCACACAGCTCTCCTGTCATCGACAGGGGAGTTGTTTTAGTTAAGAGTGATGGAGTGAGGAAGTGATGAAGTGAGGGGTTAGGAGTGAGAAGTACCCGAACAATGATGTGTTGCATAGGAATTGTAGGGGAAGGCTTGCTGCTCAGCCGCATACGGCACCCCTCTGCCCTTCGGGCACCTCCCCGGCGGGGAGACCCCTCCCGAGACCTTTCTTTCGATCACTTTATCATGCGCAGCAAATCCAACCTCTCCGTAGGGTACGGCGCTTGCGACGTACCGAAACCTTTTCGCTAAACGCCATTCTCAGCGGAGCAAATCCCATCTTCCGTAGGGATGGTCATCAACCATCCGCATGGCAGAGACGTTTATTTCTTATCTCGCGTTTTCGATAACGGATACGCCCGGCATTCCGCGGTACGTCGGACACGCGTGTCCAAGCGCCGCACCCTACAAAAAACGTACATCTCCTCAACGGACATACTATTTGACCAACGCCCTGCCGCGGGAGCAGCAAGCCGCTCCCCTACAAATCCTCTGCAAAACTTATCGCAGGACAGTGTTCCCTGTTGGGGAGCTGTCTTTGCCGCGACTTATCCGCAACTTGATAAATCTATGTGAAGAGGATCGGATTTCTTATATGCGTCGGATGAGGACAGCGGACACAAAACGAAATAAACTTGCAGGGATTTGATAAAAGGGTTGCAAAAGACATCCGTTTGTTATATTATATAAGAGCATTATTTGTGAAATTTGCAATCTCAGAGAGGGAAATGTGCAAGATGAAGTATCAAGATTATTCGAGAGAACAGCGTGACGCTGAGCTTTCAACCTTATGGGAAGAAATCAACAAAATCACGGAAAAGAACATCAAACTGAATATGGCGCGCGGCGTGCCCAGTCTCGATCAGCTCAATCTGTCCAGAAAGATGCTGGATATCCTGACTTCGGAATCGGACTGCCATGCCGAGGATGGCACCGACTGCTGTAACTACGGCGTGATGGACGGTATTCCCGAGTGCAAAAAGCTGATGGCGGACGTCATGGGCGTGACGCCCGACATGGTCATGGTAGGCGGCAATTCCTCGCTGAACATGATGTTTGACACCATT
>ONUI01000258.1 GCA_900320995.1 uncultured Eubacteriales bacterium | reverse complement strand
TTACAACAACAAATGGAACATCCGTGAATGTACCGATAGTGTACAGGACTTTTTTGATTTTGATAAGGCATTCCGTTCCGGCGGATTTGACGCGGGCGCTTTCCTGCGCTTTACGGGACTGACGTCGGATTATTCTGCCCGAGAGTTGAACAGCGCTGTCGGCGTGCTGAGAAAGCGCCTTTCGACCAACAGCCCGATCGCGACGATCAAAACCGAAAAGACCGAGGACGGAACACGTTATCTTTATGATATCAACATCTATGAGTTATTCTCGATGATCAAGAATGAAGGCGCTTCGATATTTTACCGCGCCACGGATTATGATAAATTCGTCGCGCTGTTCGACGCGAACAAGATGATCCTGGAGAACACGAAGTGTACCGCCTCCTTCGTAGTAGACCCCGCGGGATATATGTCGTCCTTTGAGATGACCGTCACGACCGAGGGACGTTCCTACGGACTCAAATGTAAGATGAGCGATTTCACGGAAGCCGAGGTTGCGATCCCCGACACATTTTTCACAGCGGCTCAGCTGACCCCGGCAGAATGATCTGTGATCCGACGATCGATCAAAGAGGTGAGTTCCGTGCGTAAGAACAAGGTGGAATACGCTGTAGTGTGTTCCATGGGAAAGATCAGAAAGAACAATGAAGACAATTTTTACTGTGCCGGTCATATCCGTGACGATGTCAACTCCGTTTTAGACGTCGCGTTCAGCGGCAAGATCGACGCCGACGCCAATGAGCTTTTCGCGGTATTTGACGGCATGGGCGGCGAGGCGTGCGGCGAGATCGCGTCCTATGTCGCCGCGGCGGAGTCACTGGTGTTTACCCGCTCAAAGGACGCATATCAGGAGTATTTGAAGCCGCTTGCCGCGCGGATCAACAACGTGATCCGTGAGGAGACCGAGGCGCGTTCGCTGGTGCTGATGGGTACCACCGCCGCGATGCTGCAGGTCCACGGCGAAGATATCTATATCCTCAATTCAGGCGACAGCCGCATCTATCGCCTTTCGGCTCATGAGCTGGAGCAGCTGTCGACGGAGCATGTCGCGCTGAGCGGCAGTTCTAAGGCGATCACGCAGTTTTTCGGTATGCCGGAAGGGTATGAGCCGGCGCCCTATGCCGCGCGTGGAAAATTCAAGCCCGGCGATATGTATCTGCTGTGCTCCGACGGCGTGACCGATATGCTGACGGACGACGAGATCTGTCGGATCATCGACGACAGGATGGATCTCGATGTGCTCGCCCGGGCGCTCACCGACGCGGCGCTTGACCGCGGCGGTATGGATAATATCACGGCGCTGCTGCTGCGTCTGACATAAAAAACAGAAACGTTACCAACAAAGACAGGGATCAATATGGAGTATAAAAACAACAAAACATCGAACCGCAGGAGATATAAATCCCGCTATCACAGCCCGCATAATTACAAAACCAAGCGCGGCGGGTCATCCAACCGCGCGTCGATTTTGATCGGCGTCGCGACCTTCCTCATCTTAGCGTCGCTGGTACTGGTATTCACCTTCGGCGACAAGATCTATTCCTTCCTTGACACGACCTTCCATCCGTCGGCGCTTCCGCTGTCCGAATCCGAGACGATGGGCGTTGTGCTCGCGACCGAGGAGGCGGCGCCTCCCGCGGTGGTGAGCGTCCCCGAGGAGACCGAGGCAGCACCGGAGCCGACGCAGGCTGTCGGCAATCAGGGCGATGATATCAACCGCCTGCTTACCGCGGCAAACCTCAAGGCGGAAGACCTCAAGGGCACACAGGCGATCTTCGTCGAAAGTCAGGGAACCTCCGCTAAGGTATATTTCTATGAGAAAGCCGCTGACGGTCAGTGGACCCGTCAGTTCGATATCTTAGACGGCTTTGTCGGCACGGGCGGCACTTCGGATAACGTAGGTCCCGCCGACGATACCACCCCCAAGGGCACCTTTAACATCGAGTACGCGATGGGCACGAACATGAACCCCGGCACCAAATTGGATTATTACCAGATCCAGTACGGGATGAACTGGGTCACCGACCCCGCGTCCGTCAACTACAA
>ONUI01000285.1 GCA_900320995.1 uncultured Eubacteriales bacterium | reverse complement strand
CTCTTCCATCTCGACTACGTCGTATGCCATATCCTCGAGAAGATCGATCATCGCTTTGATGACCTTGACCTCGTCGCGGTTTTCATCGAGCTTTAATCCTTCGGCAAGACCGCGGATATAAGCGATTCTTTCAGTCAGATTCATAATATCTCCTTTAAAATGAAACTTATGGAAACACAATAAAAATCATAGTGGGAGGAGCACAGTGGCGCTTAGCCAATC
Source organism: uncultured Eubacteriales bacterium (assembly GCA_900320995.1). GTDB lineage: Bacteria > Bacillota > Clostridia > Oscillospirales > Acutalibacteraceae > Ruminococcoides. The sequence continues at coordinate 2,626 of ONUI01000285.1, read as the reverse complement.
ACGGATGAATCCGCTCTTGGAGCGCTGTTGCATGGGAGTTGTAAACCAAATCATAGATTTGGACAACTCCTCAAAGCCCCTCCCCTACAAGTATTTTTTGATCAGTGCTTACGCTCTGCCCAGATACTCACCGGTACGGGTATCGATCTGGATCATTTCGCCCTCTTCGATGAAGAGCGGAACCTTGATCTCAGCGCCGGTCTCGAGGGTAGCGGGCTTGGTTGCGTTGGTAGCGGTGTTGCCGGCAAAGCCGGGGTCGGTCTGGGTGACCTGCAGCTCGACAAAGTTAGGCGGCTCTACACCGAAAACGTTGCCCTTGTAGGACAGGACCTTGCAGGTCATGTTCTCTTTGACGAACTTGAAGCTGTCGCCGAGGATAGAAGCGTTGATCGGGATCTGCTCCCAGGTCTCGGTATCCATGAAGTAGTAAAGATCGCCGTCGTTGTAGCTGTACTCCATATCCTTTCTGTCAATGAAAGCGGTGGGGTACTTATCGTTGGGGTTAAAGGTCTTTTCAACAACCGCACCGGTAATGACGTTGCGGATCTTAGTTCTGACAAAAGCGGCACCCTTACCGGGCTTTACATGACATGCTGGAATTCGATGATGGAAACAACCTGTCCATCCATTTCAAATGTTACGCCGTTTCTGAAATCGCCGGCAGAAATCATAATCATTTCCTCCTAAATATCATAGCATTACACGCTCATAGAGCGCCTTAACTCAATTATTATACAGGGAAAGTACGGAAAAATCAATACTTTCAAAGAATAAATAGCCTAAATTATTGTAAACTCCTTGGAGATCTTGGCAAGGTCAACGGGGTTATCCCCCTGCACCAACACCATATCCTCGATACGAACGCCGAATTTTTCGGGCAGATAGATGCCGGGTTCATCGGTGATCACCATGTTGTCCCGCAGCACGGTACGGTTCGTTTTGTAGACGGCAGGGGCTTCATGGATATCCAGCCCGACGCCGTGGCCGGTGCTGTGACCGAAGTATTCGCCGTAGCCGCAGCTCTCGATATGGTCGCGCGCAGCGGAATCCACATCAGCGGCGGTATTGCCCGCCTTGATCGCGCGAAGGGCTTTGAGGTGCGCCTGCAGGACGGTCTCATAGATCATCCGCATTTCATCGGTAGCGCTGCCGACGGCAACGGTTCGGGTCATATCGCTGTGGTAGCCCTCGTACACCGCGCCGATATCGAAGGTGAAGAAATCGCCGTCCTTGACGATCCTGTCCCCCGGTACGCCGTGCGGCAGAGAGGTGTTCTCCCCCGTCACACAGATCAGATCGAACGCCACGCGCTCGCCGCCGTAGAGCTTGATCAGATGCTCGAGCTCGATCGCGATATGACGCTCACTCACACCGGGTTTGAGGATATTGAGCACCTCGGTGTAGGCGCGTTCGGTGATGCGCTGGGCGGTGACGATCTTTTCGACCTCAGCCTCCGTTCGATATAGACGGATCGGATGTTCCAATCAAGAAAAACGCGATTCAGATCATCGATCAACCGAACAAAGCGCACGACCTCCAACGGCGGCTCTACACAGCGGGTCGCCGCCTCATAATAGCGGAAGTCAAGCATCAATACAGATCGGTTTTTCGTCACAAGAATCGCGCCCGCGGACGAATGGAACCCGCTGAGATAGCGGCGGTTCACCTCGCTCGTCACCAACGCGGCGGTGTTTTCATCGGGCAGGAAATCCTGTATACTCTGAATCGCAGTCATCATTAGATCAGTCCGTAGTTAATGGAAGAAATATTGTAGTTGTCATCGTACAGAATAACGGTGTGGTAGCCGTCGCCTGTATAATGGTCAGTCCTCAGATCGGTGCCGGAGGGGTCGACCAAAAACGGGAAGTAGGCAACCGGATCGGTAGACTGCACCTTTGTGACGTTATCGCCCTCTTTGAGCAAGTCAAACTTGCCGCGGGTCTCGGTAACGCGGTACATGCTGTGCAGACGATCTCTCTTGACCCATTCGCCTTTTTCGTTGAAGCGGAGTAAAAGAATCCTAGTGTTGCCGATATAATAAACGGCATAACCGTCATCGTCTTTTCTCAGGCACTGGATCTCATACTTATCGTGCAGCTTCTTGGCGTTGATCTTCTCATCATCGAGCATGAATTGATAGATCTTATCAAGCTCGGTATCCTTGTAGCCCTTGGTGCATAGCTCAAAGGCACTGCGGGTCGTATCGGACAGCGCGACCGGGAAATTCGGCTCGTTGGACTTGCAGCCCGTCAGACAGGCTGACAGCACCATCACGGCACACAGCAGGATCAGGATCGGTTTTTGGATTATCTTTTGCATAGTAACACCTCTTGGTGAAAGTTCGTCGGAAATTTGCGGCTCATTGATCCATTCTATCATCAGACTATCATCAAATAAGCGCGCATCGTGTCGTTATGACCGATTACAAAAAACGGACAGGATGACCTGTCCGTTCGTTTGTTGATTATCTGTACTTACGCTTGCGAGCAGCCTCGGACTTCTTTTTACGCTTTACAGAAGGCTTCTCGTAAGCCTCTCTCTTACGAACCTCGGCGATGACGCCGGCGCGCGCGCACTGCTTTTTGAAGCGGCGCAGAGCGCTCTCTAAGGATTCGTTTTCCTTGAG
>ONUI01000138.1 GCA_900320995.1 uncultured Eubacteriales bacterium | reverse complement strand
GCTCTTGATCGCGCCGGTAAAGGCAAGATGTTCGCCGACTTTTTGGTCGTCGAATTTCGGCCACAGTACGCCGGGGGTATCCAGCATTTCAAAGCCCTTCGAAACAGTGAACCACTGGTTGCCGCGCGTCACACCGGGGCGGTCGGCGGCAATCGCCTTGGTCTTTTTGGAAATGCGGTTGATGAAGGTGGACTTGCCGACGTTGGGGATGCCGACGATCATCACGCGCATGGACGGATTGACCATGCCTTTCGCTTTGTAGCTCTCGATCCGATCGGACAGCAGGTCGGTCAGGACGGGCACGAACCTGTCCACTCCCCTGCCGCTTTTGCAGTCCACGGGAATGGCGCGGACGTTCTCTTTGCTGAGCGCGGTGACCCACTGATCGGTGGCGCGCTTGTCCGCCATATCGCACTTGTTGAGCAGGACAATGCGCGGCTTGCCCGAGGTGAGATGAGCGATATCGGGGTTACGTGAGGAGATCGGGATGCGCGCGTCGATGATCTCGGCGACCGCGTCCACGAGCTTGAGATCCTTTTCGATACGGCGCTTGGTCTTGGTCATATGACCGGGATACCACTGGATCACCTGGGTATGATCGGAATCGGGACGGGATTGTTTTTTCGGTTTTGCTGCTTTGGCGGGTTTTGCGGGTTTTGGCGCGGATTTTTGATTCCTTGCCGGATGGTTCATCCGCGCGCCCGAACGTCCGCCGCGGGGCTTTTGATAGCTTTTGCTGTTCTTTTTATTGGTTGGTTTTTTCATAGGTCACAGTTAATATCGGTTGAGATTGCCACGGGATAAATCCCTCGCAATGACAATCTGTTTGGTTGAGATTGCCACGGCGCGTATATGAATTGTCATTATGAGGAGGAACGCAGTTCCGACGTGATAATCTCAACCTTAACAATACACGCGCCTCACAATGACTTTGATAAGAAAGCCTGCTCCGTTTGAAGCAGGCTCGCGTTGCGTTATTTGTAGACGTAACGGATCTTTGTCAGATCCAGCTTGAGTACACCGTTATCGTCATAGGTATGCGGGATCACATCCAGCTGTGCTTTACCGATGATGTAGCTCTCATCGATGAAGCCGATCTGGCGGTAGCGGCTGTCCAGCGAGATGCCGCGGTTGTCACCCATGACAAACACCTTGCCCTCGGGGACAATACCGTTGAGCTCGGTCTCGGGGATATCGCCGTGAACGGTCATACCCTGGATATACGGCTCATCGAGCTTTTCACCGTCGACATAAACCTCATTTTTATCATAATCGATCCTGAGCTCCTGTCCCGCGGTCGCGATCACGCGCTTGACCAGCGGCTTCTGGTACTCCTCGGCATGGCTGATGATGACGATATCGCCGTTATGCGGCGTATAGAAGAGATCGGTGATCGCCACCTTGTCGGTATCGATCAGGGTAGGCTCCATGCTCTTGCCGTCAACATCGATTATCCTGAACCCAAAGGTCATGATCAGCAGTACGATGACCAGCGCCATAAACAGACTGCCGAGCCAATCGAATATGGTGGCAACGGCTTCATTTTGATTCAGTTTTATCTGTGAACCGTAGGATGTATCGTCTTCCTTGACGGCATCATCCGAGAACAGTTCATCTAATTTCTTTTCATCAAACTTCAAAATAACATCTCCGTTAGATCAGGGACGCGGGATGCATCCGGTTATGCAAAGGGAAATTAACCCCTTTGATTCGTAATAACTCATGATAAATAATACCACGGAAAAAGGGGGCTGTAAAGCCCCCTGTAAAATAATTCAAGAATTATTTACGAATTTCTTCCTTGACCTTAGCAGCCTTACCGACTCTGTCACGCAGATAGTAGAGCTTGCTGCGGCGAACCTTACCGCGGCGAACGATCTTAACGTCTACGACGTTCGGGCTGTGGAGCGGGAAAACTCTCTCTACGCCTACGCCGTAAGAAAGACGGCGAACGGTGAAGGTCTCAGCTACGCCGGAACCACGGCGAGCGATCACGGTGCCCTCGAACATCTGGATTCTTTCTCTCTCACCCTCGCGGATGTTAACGGAAACCTTTACGGTATCACCGATGTGGAACTCGGGGGCGTTCTCTTTGACAGAAGCCTGTGCGATTTTCTTTAATGCGTCCATAATTTCCTCCTGTTATTTTTCAGATATTCGTACCCCGATGACATCATCGTGCAGAGGACTATCCGCTTCAAATTTGGGATCGTGATCCCATATCTGAACCCCGTCCAAGGACAGGACGGATTCAAATGCCATATTATATTACCACAAACATCCGATAAATGCAAGTATTTTTTGAAAAATCCCGACTGACGCCCGCAATATCGAATAAATTCAATTATTTATTTTAAAAATTGCATAAAAGTATGCAACTTTTTTCCTTATCTTCTCATAGGTGAAGGAGTTGATGATGATGAAAAAGCCAAAAGGATTTTTTACCTACTTTCACCACAGCGCAATGATCAACCATCTGACCGACGAGCAGGCAGGGAGACTATACAAGGCACTGCTGAAATACGGCGACGAGGAAATCGAGACCGACTTTGAGGACGATCGCACCTGCGCGCTTGCGTTCATCGTGCTCAAGGGCGAGGTCGATCTCAACTTTGAGCGCTACGCGGAAGCATGCGAAAACCGATCAAAGGCGGCAAAAGAACGTGAAGCCAAAAAGCGGAAGATCGGTGAGGAAGCATAAGCTTCTCCTTCAAAGTCCCATGCGGCAAGCCGTGAGGTATCAGCACTTTTTTAAATGGTGGGCTCTGCCCACACCCGATTATAGCGGGAGGAGCAGCAGTGGCGCTTAGCCAATCACTGATACAGGGGACCCCATAACTCCCCGAGTTATGGGGAGAGGAGGAGCCGCCACACGAGATCAAAGCGTACCAATCGGATACGCTTATCGAGTACGGCGAGTGACGACGCTGGAGCGCTGTTGCATGGGAGTTGTATACCAAATCACAGATTTGGACAACTCCTCAAAGCCCCTCCCCTACAATAGGTTGAGATTGCCGCAGGACAACCACAAGTGTCTGCCCTTCGCAATAACCGTTTCGGAATAACACAAAAAGCACAACTGTGGTCTGTTGTCACAAAAGGCACTAAGAGAAAGAAAAAGAAAAAAAGATAAAGACAATGGTAATGATAATGGTAAACGCCGCTTGCGCGGCGCTCATCTCATCTCATGTCATATCATGATCCTGTTCATATTATCAATGCAGTTGAGATTGCCACGGGATAAACCCCTCGCAATGACATCCATGGTTGATATCGCCGCAGGGTTATCCCCTTTGCGATAAACCTTTGTATTCAGACATCCATCCGGCTTCGCAGTTTTTCTCTGAACCTGATAAAGCTCTCGGGCGGGTCGGCGGTGAACTCGATATACTCGCCCGTGACCGGGTGGATGAAACCGAGCTGATAGGCGTGCAGACATTGACCGCCGAGCGCGGTGATGACCTTTGAGGGGCCGTAGACGTCGTCGCCTGCGATGGGGTGTCCGATGCTAGAAAGATGGACGCGGATCTGATGCGTCCTGCCTGTTTCCAGACGGCATTCAATATAGGTGAAGCCTTGATAGCGCTCGAGCACCTTGATATGCGTGACGGCGGGCTTTGAATTGAGCTGCGTGACGCACATTCTTTTGCGGTCGATCTTATGCCTGCCGATGGGCGCGTCGACGGTGCGATCATCCTCTTTGATGTTGCCGTAACAAATGGCGAGATAGCGGCGCGTGAAGCTGTGCTCCTTGATCTGTTCACTGAGTCCTGCGTGAGCGATATCGGACTTTGCGACCGCGAGCAGACCGCTGGTGTTTTTATCGATACGGTGGACGATACCGGGGCGCAGCTCGCCGTTGATGCCGCTAAGATGGTCGCCGCAGTGATACATCAAAGCATTCACAAGCGTGCCGCTGTAGTTGCCGGGTGCCGGATGAACGACCATGCCCTTGGGCTTGTTGACGACCAGCAGATGCTCATCCTCATAGACGATGTCAAGGGGGATGTCCTCGGGCGTGATATCGACGGGCTTGGGATCGTCGATCAGCACCGCGACACGGTCGCCGTCAGCGACTTTGTAATTCTTTTTGACCGTCTTGTCCCCCACCGTGACCTTGCCGTCCTCGATCAGGCGGCTTGCCGCCGATCGACTGAGGTTCTCCGCTTGATCGGAAAGATATTTATCCAGCCGTTCGCCGACATGGTCGTCAGCGATCACAAAATCAAGCCTGTTCATCTTGCGTTTTCTTTTTGCTGTCCTTCAAAAAGTCGGAGAAGAACAGCAGGTAGACGATCAGGCAGATCGTACCGGCGGTAATGCAATAATCGGCGAAGTTGCAGATCGGCGGAAAAAATGACAGGCTGAGATAGTCGACGACGTAGCCTAAAAAGATACGCTCGAACAGGTTGCCCAGTCCGCCGCCGATGATCAGCGCGGCGGCCACGGAGAATAATTTGCTCTTTTTATAATTCTTAAAAAGAAGTATAGCGAATACGATGATCACGATCGAGGTTGTGATCGCGAAAAACAGCGTACCGTCCTGGAACAGTCCGAACGCGACGCCGCGGTTCTCGGAATAGGTCAGGCTGAACAGACCCGGGATGACCGAGATA
>ONUI01000149.1 GCA_900320995.1 uncultured Eubacteriales bacterium | reverse complement strand
GCCCACACCGGTGATTTGCATCAGCTTAGAACGCGCTTCGTCATAAGGCAGCGCGCGGATCTGTTCCAAGTCGATCGTGCCGTCCGCGACCTTTCGCGCCGCGTCGATGATGTAGCGCTGGCGGAATCCCGCGCGGATGGGCGCGAGATCATCTGCCGATAAAGCCGCCAGACGTTGTGCGGTCGGAAAGGCGTGGGGAGCGTCAGCCCCGATCGGCTCACCGAAACGCTCGCACAGACGATCGACGATACCGGTGATCCGCTTGATGTTGTTGTTCTGTGAGATGATAAAGCTGATCAGCGCCTCGAACGGCTCCTGATCAAGGATCCGTATCCCGGGCGCGTAGCGTGCCGCCTCGGCAAGCGTCGGATGGATCACGGAAAGCTCCTGCCGCACCTTTGCGTAATCCAAGCCGAGGTCGAAGTAGTTGAACCACATCGCGCGGTCGGCTTCGTCAGCGCCGTCAAGGATCAGGCGATCGCCGACCAAAAACACGCGGGCGTATCTTCCCCGCACGACGCCGCTGAAGCTGCCGTCCGGGTGTTCCTTCCACCGAAAGCACTGACCGCAGGATAAAGTCTGTGACAGGTCGAGATCTTTTACGTTTTCCAATACAATACTCATAATAACCCTATTATCAAAAAAATGCAAATCCAGTATACCATATTCTGCCGCAATATGCTATAATATTTTTATCATAATTCGCGATATGTCGATTTGTCCGCATAAGGAGGTTCCCATGAAGCCGAATATCACTACCATCCCGATCACCGAACTGTTCACCGATACCGACGGCTGTCCGATCTGCCGGATGCACCGTATGCTCGAGGAGCAGTATGTCGAGTACATCACTGGCGCCGCGATGATGGCGCCCGACGTCCGCGTCAAAACTAACCGTGTGGGCTTTTGCCACCGCCATTTTTCGATGATGGTCAACAACGGTCCGCGCCTGTCGAACGCGCTGCTGCTCCAGACGCACATCGACGAGCTGCGCAAGAAGGTGTTCCCGAAGAAGAACACGGATCTCCCCGATAAAAAGATGCTTGCCGCGATCCGCGAGAACGACCGCACCTGCTATGTCTGCGACCGCATCGAGCACGATATCCTGCATCTGCTCGCGACCGTCTATGTGCAGTACGGCTCCGACCCCGAATTCCGCAAGCAATATCAGGATCAGGATTTCATCTGTCTGGATCACTATGCCCCCGTGATGGGCAACGCCAACAAAAAGGCGATGGACAAAAGCACATTCAAGGAGTTCTGTGAAGTGACCAACAAGCTCTCCAAGGGCTATATGGACACGCTGTACGACGATGTGACCCACTTCGCGAGCATGTTTGACTACCGCAATCAGGGCGGCGATTATAAAAACAGCAAGGACGCCATCGAGCGCTCCGTTCGCTTTCTGACGTCCTATCCGGTAGATGAGAATTTGAAATGATAACAGATTTGAGGGCGGGTATACGTGTCTGCCCTCACTCTTCGGGAGGGTCAAGACCCTCCCCTACAAATCCTATTCGATATTATCTACCGCTGATTGCAAAAATAGCTCCCTTATGGGAGCTTTTTTAAAAGTGTTTATAGAGCTTCAAGCTATCGCCGTCGATGATTCCGAGTGAGAGGAAGGCGCCCTGCCTGTCTTTCACGCGGAATATTTTTTTGTCTCCGGCACGGTCGCGCAGCGGTGTGCGGACGATATCCAGCGGATTGCCGTTGACAAAACGGTGCGCCTGCTTATCGCTGACCACGACCTCGTCATAGGTCATAAATATGCTTTCGACGCTGTTTAAGAAGGAGGCGTCGCCGCTGTCGATCCTTTTACGGAGCTCGTCGAGCGTCATGCAGTCGTCAAGCGGATAACCGCACGCCTCATACCGCACCAGATCCGTCATCACGCCGACTGTGCCGAGCGCGCGCGCCAGATCGTCAATGAGCGTGCGGATATAGGTGCCGTTGGAGCAGTAGATATCAAGCGTACCGCTTTGCGCCGCTTCATCAAAAGAAATGAGCTCCAATGAATAGACGGTGACCTTGCGTGGTCGGCGCTCCACCTCCTTGCCCTCACGGGCGTACTGATAAAGCCGCTTACCGCCGACACTGACGGCGGAATACATGGGTGGGAGCTGTTCGATCTCTCCCCTGAGGGAGCCGAGGGCTCCTTCTATCTGCTCCTCTGTGATGTCAGAGGGTTGCTGCTCCATGACCTTGCCCCAGATATCCAGCGTATCGGTCGCAATCCCGAATCGGAAATCCGCGCGATAGCGCTTATCATGACAGGGGATGATATCCTGCGCCTTGGTCGCCGTGCCGAGCAGTACGGGCAGTACGCCGGTCGCGTTGGGATCGAGCGTACCGGTATGACCGACCTTCTTCTGTCCCGTCAGCTTGCGCACCACGGCGACGACATCAAAGGAGGTAAAGTCCTTCTCCTTATGTATCAGGATGACGCCGTTCATTGCAGATATGCCTCTGCCGCGTCGACCAATATCTTTTTCACCGTGCCGAGGTCGCCCTCGATCGAGCATCCGGACGCCGCGGGATGACCGCCGCCGCCGAACTGTCGGCAGAACTCAGCCGCATTGATACCGTCGTTGGTGCGCACGGAGATCTTGAACACACCGCCCGGCTTTTCGCGCATGGTGATACCGATCTTTACGCCCTCGATACGGCGCGGGATATTCGCCAGACCCTCCATCTCATCATCGCCCGATTTGAGCGCCTCGCACATCGCAAGGGTGGTGTAGATGATCGCGCACTGTCCCGCGGCATGGAACTCCATGGTCTTGTAGACCAGACGCTCCATCCTGAGCTTGGCGCGGGTCTTGATCACAAAATTGATGTTGTTGATCTCCTGCCAGTTGCAGTAGGGCATCACCTGAGCCGCGATCCTGTGGGTCTGCGGCGTAGTGTTGGTGTAGAGAAAACAGCCGGTGTCGGTGGACACGCCGGTATAGATGCCCGCCGCGATATCCTCGTCGATCTCGATATGGAGCAGTTCCAAAATCTCCCAGATGATCTCGGCTGCCGCCGCGGCGGTATCGTCTACATATTTGCAGTCGGCGTCCAGACTGTTGGTGCCGTGGTGATCGATACAAAGATCGATATGATCCACACCCTCCATCACGCTTTCGCCGAGCAGCGCAGGCGCGGCAACGTCTACGCTGACGATGTACGCGGGGGTGAAATCCTGCTCATCGTAGTTCTTCACCAGATAGGTGAACTTGGAGGGCAGCTTGCCGTCCACAGCGACATTGGCGCGCTTGCCGAGCTTACGCAGCGCGAACGCCAGCGCATAGCCGCAGCCGAGGCAATCGCCGTCGGGATAGCTGTGGGTCAGTATTTTAAAATCATCGTGCTGTGAAAGAAGCGAAGCGACCTCACTGAGCGTTATCTGTTTCATCAGGTTCCTCCTCATCCTTCGGGATATCCAGACTGTTCAGGATACGCGAGATCTCGGCGCTGTACTCGATGGAGTCGGTAGGGGTGAAGATCAGCTCGGGAACATGGCGGAGACGGAGACGGTGCCCCAGTTCTCTGCGGATATATCCCGCGGCGCTCTTGAGCCCCTTGACAGCCGCCTTCGCGCGGTCAAGACCCTCCAGCGCGCTGACGTACACCGTGCAGTAGGAAAGGTCGTTGGTCACCTCGACGCGCACGATGGACAAAAAGCATGAATTCACTCTCGGATCCTTGAGCTCGCGGAAAATTGCCGTCAGCTCACGCTTCACATCCTCGGTGATCCTGTCTATTCTATGATTTGCCATATTAATGTTACCTCATAAGCCTTCCCCTTGAGGGGAAGGTGCCGAGCGGTTGAGCGAGGCGGATGAGGTGGAAACATTTCTGTCATATCCATTGATGACATATAGCGGAAACGCTTCCACCTCATCCGACCTTTTCGACTCTTTTGTCGAAAAGCCCACCTTCCCCTCAAGGGGAAGGCTCCTGCACGGCTTAATAAAGATCTATATTCTCAGTTATTAGTCCTCGCGATACTCCTCGATGGTGAATACCTCGAAGATATCGCCTTCCTTGATATCGTTGTACTTCTCCAGACCGATACCGCATTCGTAACCCTCGTTGACCTCTTTGACGCTGTCCTTGAAGCGCTGGAGAGAACCGATGGTGTCGTCGGCGATGATGATACCGTCGCGGACAACGCGAACGCCTGCTCCGCGCTGGATCTTACCGCTCTTGACATAACAGCCGCCGATGTTGCCGATCGACTTGCGAGCATACCCTTCATCGCGCTCTCGATCTCTTCGATGCAGTCGTAGATGACGCGGTACATACGCATATCCACGCCGTCGCGCTCGGCGTTAGCCTGAGCGGTCGCGTCGGGACGCACATTGAAGCCGACGATGATGGCGTTGGACGCGTTCGCGAGCATGACGTCGCTCTCGTTGACCGCGCCGACAGCGCCGTGGATGATGTTGACGCGGACTTCTTCGTTGCTGAGCTTCTCGAGGCTCTGGCGAACCGCCTCAACGGAACCCTGTACGTCAGCTTTGACGATGATCTTGAGCTCCTTGACCTCGCCGAGCTTCATCTGATCGAAGAGGTTGTCGAGCGTGACCTTGGTGCGGGCGTTAAACTCGGCTTCCTTTTTCTCATGCTTACGCTGTTCGACCAGCTCGCGTGCCAGACGCTCGTCGGTGACGGCGTTGAAGGTATCGCCGCCGGTGGGAACGTCGTCCAGACCGGTGATCTCGACCGGGATCGAGGGGCCGGCCTCTTTGACGCGTCTGCCCTTATCGTCGGTCATCGCGCGGACATGACCTACCGCCATGCCGGCTACGACGATGTCACCGGTGCGCAGCGTACCGTTCTGTACGAGGATGGACGCCACGGGGCCTCTGCCCTTATCCAGACGTGCCTCGATGACAGTACCCTTCGCGGCACGGTCGGGGTTCGCTTTGAGCTCTTTCATATCGGCTACCAGCAGTACCATCTCAAGAAGATCATCGATACCCATACCGGTCTTGGCGGATACGGGCACGCAGGGCGTATCGCCGCCCCACTCCTCGGGGATCAGCTCATATTCGGTGAGCTGCTGCTTGACCTGCTCGGGATTCGCACCCGGCTTATCCATTTTATTGATCGCGACGATGACGGAGACGCCCGCCGCCTTCGCGTGGTTGATCGCTTCGACCGTCTGCGGCATGATACCGTCGTCGGCAGCTACAACGAGGATCGCGATATCCGTGACCTGAGCACCGCGTGCTCGCATGGTGGTGAACGCCTCATGACCAGGGGTGTCGAGGAAGGTGATGTCGCGTTCGTTGATATTAACGCGGTACGCACCGATGTGCTGGGTGATACCGCCCGCCTCGGTGTCGGTAACGTGCGCGTTGCGGATATAGTCGAGCAGAGAGGTCTTGCCGTGATCGACGTGACCCATGACAACGACGACCGGAGCGCGGTCGACCAGATTGTCATCGGTATCCTCGCTGTCGTCGATGATACGCTCTTCGATAGTGACGACGACTTCCTTCTCGACCTTCGCGTGGAATTCCATCGCGATCAGGGACGCGGTGTCGAAGTCGACCACATCGTTCGCGGTGACCATCGTACCCATGAGGAACGCCTTTTTGACGACCTCGGCGACTGTCGCCTTCAGGCGCAGTGCCAGATCGCCGACAGAGATCTCGTCGGGGATCAGGACGGTCATCTTCTTTGCCTTACGCTCCTTCTCGATACGCGCCATACGCTCGCGCTCGGTCTCGCGCTTCGCGGAGCGGCGGTTGCGCTGCTTGGAGCGCTGGTTGATCTTCTGCTTCTTGGATGACATATTGTTCTCGTTCTTGACCTTGTCGAGAGCGAGATCGTCATATTTCTGGTTATAACGGTCAACATTGACCTCAGCCGCACCGGTATCGACGATACGGCCGGTGCCGCGCTTACTCTTGATCTCGGATTTCAGATCGATATCCGCGGTCTTGTCGACCTTTTCCTTCTTGGGCTGAGCGGGCGCTTCCTGTGTTTTTCCGCTCTTCTTCGCGGATTCGGGGCGCAGCTGATCCTTCGCCTCTTCACGGCGCTTCTTTTCCTCAGCCTTGCGCTTGGCCGCCTCTTCCTCCTTCTGCCGGATCGCCTGATCGCGTACCGCAAAATACGGAGCAAGATCGCTGACCGCGTTCTTTTGTGTAAAGTAATCGAAGATGAAGTTGAGCTCCTCTTCGTTCAGGGTCGTCATTGCCTTTTTATCGACGCCGAGCTTATCTTTGAGCACGGATACAACCTCTTTGGTCGCGACGTCAAGGTCAGTGGCCACCTCTTTGACTTTATATTTAATCATAATAGCCATGGTAATTCCTCCTTAGTTCGTGAGTTCGATCATCTTTTTGGCAAAGCCGGGATCCGTCGTACAGACGATGCCGCAATGCTTGCCGAGCGCGAAGCTCAACTCCTCTTTACGGTAGGGGATCCTTTTTGCGGGGATGCGATGCACATCAGCCGCTTTGATAACGCCTTTGAGGCTGTTATCGGATACATCCTCTGCGTAAAGCACCAGTTTCGCCTTACCCTCATTGACCGCCTTGGTGACGGTCTCAGCGCCGGAGAGCAACATCCCCGCCCGCTTGCATATGCCGAGAAAATTCAGTAATCTGTCGTTATTCACCGATTTCTCTCCTCATGGTATCGTAGATCTCAGGCTCGATCTTTGTCGAAAAAGCGCGTTCGAGGCGTTTTGCCTTTTCCGCCTTGTTCAGACATTCGACGTTTTTGCAGATATACGCGCCGCGACCGGGCTTCTTTCCCGTGAAGTCTACGGAAACCTCGCCTTCCTTGTTGCGGACGATGCGGACGAGCGTGCGCTTATCCTTCATCTCCCCGCAGCCGATACATTTTCTAAGCGGTATTTTTCGCTCAACCATAAAGATTCTCCTCTTACTGAATGACAAATCCTTCAGTGGGAGGAGTCTGCCCCTCCCCTATGATCTGTCGATCAGTGTATCATTCGGTTTCCTTGTCGTCTTCGTCTTGTGTATCCTCGCCCCAGAAACCGGACTCGGGACGGATATCTATCTTATAACCGGTCAGCTTAGCCGCCAGTCTTACGTTCTGACCCTTGTTGCCGATCGCCAGTGAAAGCTGACCGTCGGGAACGGTCGCCTTGCACGCCTTGGTGCCGTCCTCGGCGAGCTCGACCTTCACCACGTTAGCGGGTGACAGCGCCGCCGCGATGAACGCGGCAGGATCGTCGCTGTAGGGTACGATATCGATCTTCTCGCCGCACAGCTCGTCGACGATGGTGTTGACACGCGCGCCGCGTGTACCGATGCAGGCGCCGACCGCGTCGATCTCGCTGTCCTCGGAGAAGACCGCCATCTTGGTGCGGGAGCCTGCCTCGCGGGAGATCGACTTGATCTCGACGGTGCCGTCATAGATCTCGGGGATCTCTTTCTCAAACAATCTCTTGACAAAATCGGGATGGGTGCGCGAGATGATCGCGCGCGGACCGCGTTCGGTCTCCTTGACGCCCGCGACATACACCTTGACGGTGTCGCCCTCGCACAGGTCGTCGCCCTCAATCTGTTCGGACTTGGGCAGGACGGTGACCGCGTTGCCGAATTTCAGCGTCGCGTTGCCGGTGATCGGATCGACGCGCTCTACGGTCGCTGTCGCGATCTCCTGCGATTTGCTCTGGAACTCAACGAGCATCTGATCCTTCTCGCCGTCGCGGATACCCTGACGGATGACGGAACGCGCGGTCTGTACCGCGATACGTCCGAACTGCTTGGGCTCGAGCGGGATGCCGATCTCCTTGTCGACAGCGGCGCGCTTGGAGATGAGCTTGGCGTCCTCCAGCGAGATCTCGTAGTTCTCATCCTCCACCTCTTCGACTACTGTTTTGAGCAGCTTGACGGAGAAGGTGTTTTTATCCGCGTCCATCTTGATCTCTACATTTTCGTTGCCGCCGTAGAGGTTTCTGCACGCGGTTACGATCGCCTTTTTGATCTGAGTGATCATATACTCAGCGGGGATTCCTTTCTCTTTCTCGAGGAGCCGCAGCGCCTCAAAGAGCTCTTTATTGCTTGCCATTTTTCCAAATCAGACCTTTCTATACAGTGTTCAGTGGTTAACGGTCAGTGAACAGTGATCCATCGGATACGCTGTTTCTCTCATTAACCATCATATTTATGGTGTCATATCAATCGGGTGTGGGCAAAGCCCACCCGCAATTCCTAATTCCTAACTCCTCATTCCTAATTAGTCAAAGTCGTCGAGCTTGATATAAGCCGCGTCCTTTTTGCTGATCGTCACGGTGTTCTCGCCGCTGTGGTCGGTGATGGTCACCATCTGCGCCGATGAACTGCATAAAGTGCTCGGGGCGGATCAGCTCACGCTCGATACCGGGGGAGCTGACCTCGAGGATATACTCGCCGGCGATGGGATCAAGCTCATCGAGCGGCGCGTCCAGCGCGCGGGACATATTCTC
The DNA here is from genome assembly GCA_900320995.1 of uncultured Eubacteriales bacterium. Taxonomy (GTDB): domain Bacteria; phylum Bacillota; class Clostridia; order Oscillospirales; family Acutalibacteraceae; genus Ruminococcoides. The sequence continues at coordinate 2,730 of ONUI01000149.1, read as the reverse complement.
ACAGTCGTTGATATCCACGCCGCCGTCTTTGTCGATAAACACACGCAAAAACCATTGCGAGCCCTCTTTGAGATAGCGCACATCCCAGATGCGCAGACCTAAGTCCGCGGCGATCGGCACGGCGAGCTCTTCGACAACGGACACCGTATTCTTTCCTTTACTGTTCGCCAAAGTATCACTCCAGTTTGTTGTCTGTCATTCCGAGGAGGGACAAAGTCCCGACGTGTGAATCCCCAAACAAACGCCGCACGCTGTTTGTTCAACCTGTTTCCGAATAGATAGGTTGAGATTGCCACACCGTCTTGTGACGGTTCGCAATGACGATTTGATATGTCAAACAATAACAAAGAGCGGGTCCGTCAAGACCCACTCTTTACGTTAACATATCTTACTGTAGCTCATTTTATCACTTCTGCCGTTATTGTCAAGTAAATGCTCACCAAATATACATAGCGGAACAAACGTGTTTTTGATTATTTTTCAAAAAAGTGTTGACAAATCGATCGTGATGGCATATAATACAACCATCCTACTTGTTAGGTAGGTTGTAAATGAACATCCGAGGTGATATAATCCATGTATACCAGCGGCTTTCGATGTTGACGAACCATCATCGTAGGGCGGAGAATTGCTCCCGCCGCACCCTAAAGTGAAAGTTATATTCCTTTCGTATAGGGTTGAGTTAGCATAAATCATTTCGGGAGGAGCAAGCCCCTCCCCTACAATAAGGCTTTACAAACAAAAATTGATATTATATAATAAGGAGAACCGTTATGGCTAACATTTATACATCCGCTGATCAGCTGATTGGCAAGACCCCCCTGCTCGAACTGAGCAATATCGAAAAGAAACTCCATCTCAACGCAAAGCTCCTCGCGAAGCTCGAATACTTCAACCCCGCGGGCTCCGTCAAGGATCGTATCGCCAAGGCGATGCTGGATGACGCCGAGGAAAAGGGACTTCTCAAGGAAGGCTCCGTCATCATCGAGCCGACCTCCGGCAACACCGGTATCGGTCTGGCGGCTGTCGCGGCGGCGCGAGGCTACCGCATCATCATCGTGATGCCCGAGACCATGAGCGTGGAGCGCAGACAGCTGATGAAAGCTTACGGCGCCGAGCTGGTGCTCACCGACGGCACCAAGGGCATGAAGGGCGCGATCGCCAAGGCGGATGAGCTCGCCGCTCAGATCGAGGGCGCGTTCATCCCCGGTCAGTTCGTCAATCCCGCCAACCCTGCCGCGCACATCGCGACCACCGGTCCCGAGATCTATGAGGACACCGACGGCAAGGTCGATATCTTTGTCGCGGGCGTCGGCACAGGCGGCACCGTCACCGGCGTAGGCGAATATCTGAAAAGTAAAAATCCCGATGTCAAAATCGTTGCTGTGGAACCTGCTTCCTCCCCCGTACTCAGTAAGGGTACCGCGGGCGCGCATAAGATCCAGGGTATCGGCGCGGGCTTTGTGCCCGATGTGCTGAACACCAAGGTCTATGACGAGGTCATCGCCGTCGAAAACGACGACGCGTTCGCCGCGGGTAAGCTCGTCGGCAAAAACGAAGGCGTGCTGGTCGGTATTTCATCCGGCGCGGCGCTCTTTGCGGCGATCGAGCTGAGCAAGCGTCCCGAGAACGCGGGCAAGAACATTGTCGTCCTTCTGCCGGATACGGGCGACCGCTATCTTTCCACGCCGCTGTTCCAGGACTGAAATGATTGAAAGAAGCGGCTTCGGGCAACACCGAAGCCGTTTTCATAATTTGTCATTGCGAGCCGCCAACAGGCGGTGTGGCAATCTCAACCATATAAAAAGAAGGTATATGATATGAACACAAAACACTCTTCGCATACTTTGCATATCGTGATCGCCGCGATGTTTGCGGCAATGATCGCGGTGATGACCGCGTTTGTACAAATCAAGACCCCCACCGGCGGCTATGTCCATCTCGGTGACTCGATGATCTATCTGACGGCGTGCTTTTTGCCGATGCCTTACGCAGTGGCGGCGTCCGCGATCGGCGGCGGTATCGCCGATCTGCTCGTCTACCCCGAGACCATCATCTACACCATCATCATCAAGGCGCTCAACGCGGTGTTTTTCAGCGCCAAGGACAACAAGCTGCTGACCAAGCGCAACGCCCTGATGACCATCCCCTCGGGACTGGTCACGGTGGTCGGCTATTCTCTCTCCAAGCTGATCCGTCAGCTTCTGGCGGGCGACAGCTTCCAGAGCGCGCTGGTCAACGCGTTATGGAAAATGCCGGAGAACGGCGTCCAGGCGCTCGCCTCGGCGTTGATCTTCATCCTGATCGCCGCCGCGTTCGATAAAGCGGATATCAAAAAGCGGATGCTGGGGAAGTAGATCGGATATTGAAAAACGCCCTGCGAATGATGATTCGCAGGGCGTTTACTTGTAGGGTACGGCGCTTGTCGACGTACCGTATGGCAGAAATGTATCTCTCCTATCTCACGTTTTCGATCAATGAAACGCCTACAATCTCGGGAGGAGCAAGCCCCTCCCCTACAATATGTTTCATCTGCTTCACACTAAAAGAAATCATGACGCACGTGTCCGGTACGTCATAAATGCCGTACCCTACGGAAAAGTTGATTTGCTCCGCATTTTTCGGAAAAGCTTCGGGAGGAGCATTCCTCGGCGGAGACGCCTTTCTCTAAGCGAGAACGGCAACCCTTTTGTCCGCTTCGCGGACATTTCCCCTATCAGGGGAATCTCC
>ONUI01000005.1 GCA_900320995.1 uncultured Eubacteriales bacterium | reverse complement strand
CGGTGTATAAGCGACGACCACGATCTTGAACTGACGGATCAGGCGTTCCTTGCTCGACAGCAGATAGATCGAGATGATGATACCGATGATCCAATTGTACAGTCCGGCTCCGATACCGAGTACGGTATTGAAAGCGGAGGGCAGTACATTGGTCACGATATTTTTGATGAACTCTGTCGTATCGCTGCCGGTGACGATCGAGATCAGGTTGTTGTAGTTATCATAATCATACAGATTATAACCGGTCAGATTCTTGATGAAATCGACCGCGTTATCGGAAGCCGACCGAAGCGCCTTTTCATACGCCGGGATGTTGTCGATCAGCGTTGATACGCTGGAGGAAAGCTCCGGGATCAGGGTGCCGACCAAAAAAGCCACGATGCCGAATACGATGGTGTACGATAAAAATAATGACAGCGGCTTTTTGACCTTTTTCAGCCAAGGGCGCTTGGTTCCCATATTCTTGAACGCGTGATCGTGAAACGCCTTGTAGGGATAGTTCAGCAGGTAGGCGATCACCAATCCGTACATGACCGGTGATAAAACCGTGAAGATCGTTTTCAGTACGAAAAAAACGTCGTTGATGTGGATGAAAAAGAATATAAGAAGCGTAGTGTATAGTATCACTATCATTATATTCTTTATTTTAGGATTTTTCAATACATCACCCCAAATTTAACAACATTTTTCGAAATCGCACAACGTTCACTTGATCCTGCCGTGATATCACTGTATGAATTGTATAAGCAAATAGAATTCGCGCTATCGGTATCGATCAAAAAAGACTCATTTGCGCTGTTTCGGGAAGGTCACCGAACGCGCCGCATTCCTTGAGCGTTTCGATGACGGCTTTACTGACCTTGGCGCGGGTGATCACATCTTCGATACAGAGATACTCTCCCTTCTTTGCGGCTTCGGCAAGCGAGAACGCCGCGCTCTCCCCTACTCCGGTGAGTGAGCAGAACGGCAGACGGATCCTGCCGTCTTCGATCACGAACTTCTTCGCTTCACTTTTGTAGATGTCGACGGGCAGTACCTCGATACCGCGCGCGAGCATCTCGTTCATGATCTGAAGCATCGGAACCTCAGCCTTATCCTTTGCGGAGGCTTCAAAGCCCTTTTCTTCGATGCTTTTGATCTTGTTGCGTACCGCGTCACGACCCTTGAGCAGTGTCGCACCGTCAAAGTTATCATTACGAACGGTAAAATACGCCGCGTAGAATTCGATCGGTTTATGTACCTTGTACCAGCCGAGTCGCAGTGCCGAGATCATATAAGCGGCGGCATGAGCCTTCGGGAACATGTATTTGATCTTCATACAGGAGTCGATATACCACTGGGGCACATCGTGCTCCTTCATCGCGTTCAGATGCTCCTCGGTAAGCAGCTTGGTGGATTTACCCTTACGGACGATCTCCATGATCTTGAACGCCATGGAGGGATCGAGCCCTTTGTGCATCAGATAGGTCATGATCGAGTCACGCGTACCGATAACCTCGGAAATGGTGCAGGTGCCGTTCTTGATCAGATCGGCGGCGTTGCCGATCCAAACGTCGGTACCATGCGAAAGACCGGATATCTGCAACAGGTCGGTAAAGGTCTTGGGCTTAGATTCGACCAGCATCTGGCGGACAAAGCTCGTGCCGAGCTCCGGCAGCGCGAAGGTACCGGTCTCTGAGTCGATATCCTCGGCGGTCACGCCCAGTGCTTCGGGAGAAGTGAACAGGGACATGACGTCGGGATCGCTCATGGAAACATCCATAACGGGGATACCGGTGTTCTCTTCCAGGTAATGGTAGATCGTCGGAACATCGTGTCCGAGCTCGTCGAGCTTGGTGATGGTATCATGGATGGAATGGAAATCGAAGTGGGTAGTGATATTATCGGAATCGCTCTTATCGGCGGGGTGCTGTACGGGACAGAAATCATAGACCTCCATGCCGCGCGGTACAACGACCATGCCGCCGGGATGCTGACCGGTGGTGCGCTTGACGCCGGTACATCCGGTCGCGAGACGATTCATCTCCGCCTTTCGGAAGGTGCGGTTATGCTCTTCACAGAACTTTTTGACATAACCGTAGGCGGTTTTATCGGCAACGGTCGAGATGGTGCCCGCCTTAAAGACGTTCTCACGACCGAAGAGTTCTTCAGTATAACGGTGAGAAGCGCTTTGCTGTTCACCGCTGAAATTCAAGTCGATATCAGGGACCTTGTCGCCCTTGAAGCCGAGGAAGGTCTCGAACGGGATCTCGTGACCGTCGCGCTCCATCGGCGTGCCGCAGTCGGGACAATCCTTGGGCGGCATATCAAAGCCGGAGCCGTATTCGCCGTGCTCAAAGAAGATGCTTTTCTTGCACTTGGGGCACAGATAATGCGGACAGAGCGGATTGACCTCCGAGATACCGGACATCGTCGCGACAAAGGACGATCCGACCGATCCACGGGATCCGACCAGATAGCCGTGCGCTTCACTGTCGGCGACCAGCTTCTGCGCCGTCATGTACAGCACGGAGAAGCCGTAGGTCGTGATAGAGTTGAGCTCCTTATCCAGACGCGCCTTGACGATATCGGGCAGAGGATCGCCGTATTTATCCTTGGCACGCTGCCATGTGATGGAAGTGAGCTGTTCCTCCGCGCCCTCGATGAACGGCGGGAAATTACCCGCGGGGATCGGACGAACATACTCGCACAGATCGGCGATCAGGTTTGTGTTGTCGACAACGACCTCCTGCGCCCTGTCGCCGAGATACGCGAATTCCTCCAGCATTTCCGCTGTGGTTCTGAAATACAGCGGCGCCTGATCCTCCGCATCTTCAAAGCCCTGCGCGGCAAGCAGGATCATGCGGTAATCCTTGTCGTGCGGATCCATGAAATGGACGTCACAGGTGGCGACGGTGGGCTTGCCGAGCCTATCGCCGAGCTTGAGGATCCTGCGGTTGAGGTTTTGCAGATGTTCTTCATCCGCCGCGCCGCCGTCACGGATCAGGAATCGGTTATTGCCGGTCGGCTGGATCTCGAGATAATCATAGAAGGACGCGATTCGCTCGATCTCCTCCTCGCTCGCGTTGTGCAGGATCGCGCGATACAGCTCGCCCGCTTCACAGGCGGAGCCGATGATCAAGCCCTCACGATGCTTCATCAGCTCGGATTTCGGGATTCGGGGTCTGCGGTGGAAGTAATTCAGATGGGAATAGGATATCAGACGATAGAGGTTCTTTAACCCCGCCTGATTCTTGACCAGTATGATCTGGTGATAAGTCGGCAGTTTCTTGTAATCGCCGCCGACGATCTTCTCCCTCATGCCGTCCAGATCATGTACATCAAAGTCTTTTTCAAGTACACGAACGAGGTTGAGGAAGATATTGGTGAGCATCTCCGCGTCATCGACCGCCCGGTGATGGTTGAACTTGCCTAAGCGGAAATGCTTTGCGAGTGTATCCAGCTTGACGTTGTTGATATCGGGCAGGATCTTGCGCGCGATCGCGACGGTATCCACGGAGGTATAGTTGTACTCCATGTCATTTTCCTGACAGATCTTGCGGATGAAGCCGGTATCAAAAGGCGCGTTATGGGCGACCAAGACTGCGTCGCCGCAAAAATCAAGGAAACTTTGTACTGCCTCCTTTTGAGAAGGAGCGCCCTTGACCATGCTGTCGGTGATACCTGTCAGCTGGATGACCTTCGCGGGGATCGGACGTTCAGGATCGGCAAAGGTCGAGAAGGAATCAACGATCCTGCCGTTTTGTACTTTAACAGCGCCGATCTCGGTGATCCTGTCATTGGTGGCGTACAGACCTGTTGTTTCAAGGTCGAAGCAGATAAACGTATCATCCAGCGATACGTTTTTATCGCCGTCGACGGGAGTACAGAGGTCGTCGATGAAGTACGCCTCAGTACCGTAGATGACCTTGATCTCCTTACCGTCGCGCTCCAGTGACTCAGCGGCGTTCATCGCGTCGGGGAACGCCTGCGCCACACCGTGGTCGGTGATCGCGACAGCGGGATGACCGAATTCGGCGGCACGCTTGACGAGCTTGCCCGCCTCGGTGATCGCGTCCATCTGGCTCATGTTGGTATGCATATGCAGCTCTACACGCTTTTTGGGCGCGTTATCGACGACCGATACCTTCTTGACGGTAGCGATAGAGCGAGCGTTGATGACGGTATCACCGGCGAACTTGTCGAATTCCACATCGCCTGCTACCACGATGGACGAGCCTTTTTTGATGCCTTCCAGCACCTTACAGTTTTGTATGGAATCAAAGACCTTCACGGTGATAGAGCCCGTGTAGTCTGTAATATCATAGTTGATGATGTTTTTGTCGCCTGAACGGGTCACCTTTGTCTCACAGGCGAACACATCGCCCCAGACGGTAGCGCGACCGGTATCATAGGCGATCTTTTCGATCGGCATGAGCTTGTTGGTGTTCTTCAACACTCTGCCGTAGATCGGCTTGACGGAATTGCGGATGATCTGCGGATAAAGGAAGTCGCCTTTGCGCACTTCGATCTGAGTTAATCCGTTGAGGCTCTCGGCGGCTGTATCGGTTCGTTCTTCGCCCTCGAACAGCATCGTCAGCTCTTCGATCTTCTGGCGATCGATCTTTTTCTGCGCGTTATCGATGCTTTCGGTAAACTGTTCATCGTCTACGCTCAGCTCGGTCACGCCGGAAAAGCGGACGTCAAATCGCAATCCGAATTCTCGATAGATGATATCGCTGAGCAGGGTATCGAATTCTTTTGCTTCCAGTAACGCTAAGCCGCCGTGCGCGAGCTCCACGTTCAGCCGATCCTCTCCCTCACGCACCAGAACGGCATCATTGAGCGTACCGTTGAGACTGGGCGTGTTGGATTTCAGCGCGGCAACCAGTTCGTCGAAATAGCCGACGTCAAAGGATTCCGGTCTGAAATGCGGATGGATAATGACTTTGTTGACGCCGATATCCGCCGCGGCGATCTTCTCCTGTGCTTCAAAGATCGCGGCGCGGGTCAGCAGATAGTCGGATGTAATATCGATATTCAGTATTCGTCTTTCTTTGTTGATTCGTATATTGTTCACTGCCGCGTCAGCCAAAGAGCCATCGAGCTCAACGGCATACGGCGCGAACACTTCACTGAGTTTGATCATTCATTCACCTTTCATATTGATAGTTTATCAGAGCTTTTCGATCTCCGCCATCAAGCGGTCGATCAGCTGATCCTCGGGGACTTTCGCGATGATCTTGCCTTTCTTGAAAATCAGACCCTCGCCGTCGCCGCCCGCGATACCGATATCGGCTTCTCTTGCCTCTCCGGGACCGTTGACGACACAGCCCATCACAGCGACTGTGATCGGTTTTTTACATCCGCGCAGTCTGTTTTCTGCTTCGGACGCCAATGAGATCAGATCGATCTTCGTTCTGCCGCAGGTGGGACAGGAAACGAATTTGACACCCTCATCTCCCAATCCGAGGGATTTCAGGATATCCTGCGCCGCGTAGACTTCTTCGACCGGATTATCTGTCAATGATACGCGGATCGTATCGCCGATACCGTCGACGAGCAACGCGCCGATTCCGACTGCGGATTTGATGATCCCCATGCGGCGGGTACCCGCTTCGGTCACACCGAGATGGAGCGGATAATCGCATCTTTGCGCCGCAAGGCGATATGCCTTGACCATCGTGGTGACGTCGGAGCTTTTCATCGACAGCACGATATCATTGAAATCGAACTTTTCGAGCAATGAAGCGTGATATAACGCGCTGTCGCATAACGCTTCGGCGGTCGGATGACCGTATTTCGCGAGAATACTCTTCTCCAGGGAACCGGAGTTGACGCCGATCCGGATCGGGATATTCTTCGCTTTACAAGCGTCGGCGACCGCTTTGACACGACTGTCATCGCCGATGTTGCCGGGATTGATGCGGATCTTATCCACACCCGCGGCGATCGACTCCAACGCCAGTTTGTAATTAAAATGAATATCGGCGACGATCGGCACGGACACCGCTTCTTTGAGAGCGGCGATCAGCTGAACTGCCTCCATATTCGGAACAGCCGCGCGGATGATCTCACATCCAGCCTTTTCAAGCTCTTTTGCCTGAGCGACGGAGCCTTCGATATCCTCGGCGGGCTTATTGAGCATCGACTGGATGCTGATCTTCGCGCCGCCGCCGATTTTTGTATTGAGTGCGGTAACATAATGTTTACTTGCCATGTCAGCCTCCACTGAACAGTTTCCAAACGTCCTGGAACGCTATGAATACGGATAATCCCAACAGCAGTACCAATCCTACGGTATTGATGATGCTCTCTACCTTGCGCGGTACGGGCTTGCGGAAGATCCATTCGATTAACAGCATCAAAAAGCGTCCGCCGTCGAGTGCCGGGAAGGGCAGCATATTGACGATACCGAGGTTGATGGTGATGACCATCATGACATAGACGATCGAGCTGACGGCACTGCCGAAGCCTGAGGTACGCAGTGATTCACCCGCGACCTTTGTGATCGCCGACGCGATACCGACGGGACCCGACATATCATTCAGGCTGAACTGACCCTTGATGAGACCGATCAGACTGCCCCATACCATGCGGACGACCGATATGGTATTGGCAAAGGTCTGCTGGATCACGGTACCGAAATTCTTTTCGATGGGCTTGATATAGAAATCTATTTGGAGCTGAGGCGTATCGTCGTCGGCGCTTTTCTTCAAAGTGAGAAGATCGACATCCTGAAGCTCCAGCTTTTCGCCGTCGCGCTCGACGATCATATTGGTACGAAAGCGCTGACGGGTATCTTTTTCTTCGATTTCGGGTATCGTCTCGGCATGTTCTTTGCCGACGATATCCGCTAATGAATTGTAGTATTCGGAGAAGATCTTATAGGCTTCCTCTTTGGATTCTGCCTTAGACAGTTTTGTCTGAGCTTCCTGTATGGAAGAAACCAGCGCCTTGTTCTGTTCCTCAGTCGAGTTTTCATCAACCAGCTCCGTCGCGCGAACGTACAGATCAAAGGCACAGTCCTCCTTATAGATAGAAAGCTCGTGACCGTCGACCTCGCTGACAGGAAGGGTAAACAACGCAAACGAGAAATCGGTAGAGGTGTTGACCGCGTAATCGTTGATCTTGGTGATTTTATCGCCCGGCTGTAATCCGGTGACCGCCGTGAAGGAGCTTGCGGAAAACTCGGAGACCGTCGTGGAAGGGAATTGTTCCTGCGGCAGGAGGGTGATCAGCATCAACACCAGACCGAGAACGATGTTCATAAAGGCGCCGGCTACGATAACGATCATGCGCTTCCAGATCTTCGCATTATTAAACGCACGGGGATTCTCACTGTCCTCGTCCTCGCCCTCCATCGCGCAGAAGCCGCCGATCGGGAAAAGACGGAGTGAATAGGTCGTTTCTCCTTTGGTAATCAGTTCAAATAGCACTACCGCAATGATGATCAGCGCTATGGTGGTCAGTACGGTGATAAAATCATCTCCAAATAATGATTAATGTAGTAGTTAAGAAAAAATGCACAATCCGCATAACAGAATGATGCGGTATGCCTTACATGTTTTGATAGACGAATTCGCGCGCCAGTCGATCGGCGGCAAGAACGTCATCGAGATCAGAGGCTTTGCCGACGTTCAGTTCATCGACCGCGGCGGATACCAGCTCGCCGATCTGCAGGAACGTGATCTTACCGTCACGGAACAAGCGATTGGCGACTTCATTGGCGCCGTTAGCGACCGCGGGATACAATCCGCCTTTCTTCATCGCTCTTTTACAGGCGGCAAGGCATCGGAAGGTTTCGTCATCCGCGGAATAGAAGGTCATTTGTGACAAGGTCTTCCAATCGATCTCCGGTACCAAAGACGGTACGCGGTCGGGATAAGTGATCGCGTACTGGATCGGGATGCGCATATCGGGCAAGCCGAGTTGAGCCAGAACGGAATTGTCAGTGAATTCGACCATCGAATGGATGATGCTCTCACGATGGACGACCACTTCGATGTCGTCGGGATCGGTATCAAACAGCCACGCGGCTTCAATGATCTCCAAGCCCTTGTTCATCATGGTAGCACTGTCGATGGTGATTTTTGCACCCATGCTCCAGTTCGGATGGGCAAGCGCCTGCTCGACCGTCACATTGCGCAGTTCATCGGCTGTTCTGCCGAAGAAAGGCCCGCCCGATGCAGTCAAGAGGATCTTTTTGAGCTTCTTGTCAGGCGGTGCCGCCTGCAAGCACTGGAAGATCGCGCTGTGCTCACTGTCGACCGGCAGGAGCTTGACGCCGTATTCTTTGACGGCGTCCATTACCAGCGCGCCGCCGGCGACCAATGTTTCTTTGTTGGCAAAGGCGATATCCTTCTTTGCCTTGATCGCCTCTAAGGTGGGCTCCAGTCCGACCATGCCGACAATAGCGTTGACGATCAGCTCGGAATCATCATGGCAGAGCTCATGTAAACCGCTCATGCCGCTGAGCACCTTGGTGAAGGTATCGGCGATCTTGATTTTCAGCTCCTCTGCCCTATCCGCGTCGAATACGACGGCTAAGGCGGGACGGAACTCACGAATTTGCTCCTCCAGCAGTTCGATACTGCTGTACGCGGAGAGAGCGTTGACTTTGATATTGAGCTTACGGGCGACATCCAGCGTTTGTGTGCCGATGGAACCCGTCGAGCCCAGAATAGATAAACTCTTTATCATAATTGATCACATAATAAAATAGAAGGTCTGTGAAAAGATATACACGACCGGGATACATAACAAAACGGAATCAAAACGATCGAGCAAGCCGCCGTGACCGGGCATGATCGAACCGAAATCCTTGATCTTGCAGCTTCTCTTGATGATCGAGAAGGTCAGATCACCGAAGATGGATATGATGGAATTGATGAAAGCGACAAGCACCAAGACGCCGTAATAGATCGTGACGTCGCCGTAGATCAGCTTGAAAACAAAGCCGATCAGGAGCGCGAATAAGGTGCCGGACAAAATGCCGCCGATCGCTCCCTCAACCGTTTTGTTAGGGCTGATATTGGGGCACAGCTTATGCTTGCCGAGGTAGGAGCCCGCAAAATACGCGCCGGAATCCGCCAGCCACGGGATACCCAGACAGAAGATGATCCAAAACGCCGTATGCTTGGAATCGTCAGCAGCGCCGGTACCAGCCTCCGTCCAGACGATCACATTCAGCAGTGAGATACAAATGGTAATGAGCGATACCCCCGTCAGGGTGAACATGATATCCTCTATTTTGATCGTCTTATGAAAGACAACGGAGAAGATGCACATCGTCAGCACAAACAGATAGAACGGAACAAAGCGAAAACGATCAAACGGTTCCTTCATGTAGGACATCAAGGGAATGATCAAAGCAAAGAACAAGCAGGTAGCAAAGAGCTTGATATCTTTGTTCAATTTCCTCGCTGATAAATACTCGCCGCATAAGATGACGCTGACAATAGAAAGTGCGATCGTAATAATGATGTTGAAATACGATCCCAGTATAATGAGCGCCAACGCTACAACGATACCGATTCCGGAAGTGATTAGTCGCGTTTTCATGTTCATCCTCCAATAGTATGGCGTCACGATGTGCTGGATACACAAAGCTCGACCGCTTGAAATATAGTTATGCCTTATACGCCGCCGAAGCGCCTGTTGCGTTTCGCGTACTCGATCAAAGCGCTGTCAAGGTCGTTCGACGTGAAATCAGGCCACAGAACATCCATGATCACGTATTCGGCATAGGCACTCTGCCACAGCAGGAAATTCGAGGTGCGATTCTCACCGCTGGGACGAATGATCAGGTCGGGATCCGGCTGACCCTTGGTATACAAATGGTCGGAGATCATCTGCTCATCGATATCCTCGGGCTTGAGTGAACCCGCGGCGACCTCTTGCGCCATCTGCTGCATCGCAGTGACCAATTCCGCTCTGCCGCCGTAGTTCATCGCGATATTCAGAACCATACCGTCACGATTACAGGACTCTTCCTCGTTCTCATTCATCAGGCTGAGTAATTCGGGAGAGAACGCGGTACGATCGCCGAGAAATCGCAGTACGATGCTGTCGTCCTTAAAATCACGGATCGCTTCCTGCAAATAGTCCTTGAACAGACGCATCAAGGCGTCGACCTCGTCACCGGGACGGCGCCAGTTCTCGGTAGAAAAGGCGTAGACCGTCAGGTGCTTGATACCGATATCACTGCAATAGCGGGCGATTTTACGAAAGGTCTGAGCGCCTGCGGTGTGACCCGCCGAACGCGGCAAGCCGCGTTTTTTTGCCCAGCGTCCGTTACCGTCCATGATGATGCCGATGTGTTCGGGCAGCTGGATATCGGAGATGGTGATCTCTTGATTCTGTTTCTTTTTGAATAATGCCATGGTGTTGTTTCCTTATTCAGTATCAGTTGGTAAGCTTTACTCGATCATCGGAGGGTACAAAAGAGGCTCGATACTTCACAAGCGCCATACCCTGCCGATCGGGAATCATACGAAAGAATCATGCTGATTGTGACACGCCGTTGAAGTCGGTCAAATAAAGATGACACATGATAAAAGGCGGAAAAAGAGGCGCGCCTCAGATTTCCATGATCTCTTTCTTTTTCTTATCGGTGATAGCATCGATTTCTTTGATGAATTTATCGGTGGATTTCTGAACCTGCTTCTCACCATCTTTGAGATCGTCCTCGGTGAGATCGCCGTTCTTCTTCATCTTCTTGAGCTTCTCAACGGTATCGCGGCGCACGTTACGTACCTGTACCTTGCTGTCCTCCGCGATATGGGAGATATCCTTCGCAATCTCCTTACGCTTATCCTCGGTGAGAGGCGGGAAGATCAGACGAAGAACCTTACCGTCGTTCTGAGGATTGATACCGACATCGGACATCTGGATCGCTTTTTCGATGGACTTGAGCGAAGAAGCGTCATACGGCTGAATGACGAGGGTTCTCGCCTCGGGAACCGAGATGGATGAAAGCTGGTTGATCGGGGTGGGTACGCCGTAGTAGTCGACGGTTACCTTATCGAGAACAGCGGGATTCGCTCTGCCCGCTCTGATGGACTTAAACTCCTCAACCAGATGGTCGATACGGCGCTGCATACGCTCATCGTTCTTTTTTAATACGTCTTTCATGTTAATCCTCCTTAGTATATCAAAATAATAATCAGCTGTTTGTTACTAATGTACCGACCTTGGTATCGCATACTGCGTCATAAATGTTCTCGGGCTCGAGAATACTGAATACCATCAGATCGATACTGTTGTCCTTGCAGATCGCAGCGGCGGTAGAATCGATGACCTTGAGATCCTTTTCCAGAACCTCCTGGAACGAAAGCACATCGTATTTCACCGCGTCGGTATAGGTGTTGGGATCCTTGTCGTACACGCCGTCGACCAAAGTCGCCTTGAGGATGATCTCCGCCTCGATCTCAGCCGCTCTGAGCGCCGCGGCAGTATCGGTGGAGAAGAAGGGATTACCGGTGCCGCAGCCGAAGATGACGACTCTCCCCTTTTCCAGATGGCGGATCGCGCGGTTGCGGATATAAGGCTCCGCGACCTCACGCATCGAGATCGCTGTCTGTACACGAACATCAACGCCGGTCTGCTCGAGCGCATCCGCGACGCCGAGGGCGTTGATGGTGGTCGCGAGCATGCCCATGTGATCGGCACGTGTGCGATCCATCTCACCGCTGGAGCGGATACGGTATCGAAATCAATACCGTGCTTGTTCGCTCCGGCAAGGGATTCACCGGATAATTTTAATAAGATTCTCTTGTATTTCGGTTTCACACATATCACCCCATGTTATGATTCATAGTTGTATATATTGTACTACATAACAGGGGTATTGTAAAGTATAACTTAGCAAGATTTCATGGTTTTCAAAAGAATTCATTCTTTCTTCATATCTGTTTCAGCGATAATTTGTCATAAGATCGTATCAAATTTAATGATGTTCAGAGTACTATTGACGGATAATAGAAAAAACCGCCCCCGTTCGGGAGCGGTCATCATGCAATTGATCGATTATTTTACCATGCTGGCAACTTCTGCCGCAAAGTCATCCTGACGCTTCTCGATGCCTTCACCCTTCTCGAAGCGTACAAACTTCTTGATGGTGATGGAGCCGCCGAGCTTCTTCGCGGTAGCGTCGGTGTACTTACCGACGGTCATGGAGCTGTCCTTAACGAACTCCTGATCTACCAGACAGTTCTCCTTGAAGTACTTGCCCATCTTGCCCTTGACGATATTCTCAAGAACCTTCTCGGGCTTGTTAGCCATCTTGGGATCGTTCTTCATCTGCTCAACCATGATGTTCTTCTCATGAGCGATAACCTCAGCGGGAACGTCAGCCTCGGTCAGATAGGGAGTATTCAGCGCGGCAATCTGCATCGCGATATCCTTGCCGTATGCAACGAACTCGGGGTTGGTGGTGTCGATGTCGGTGTCGAAGTTAACGATAACACCGATCTTACCGCCTGCGTGTACATAAGCGACGCAAGCGCCGTCAAGCTTCTCAAAGCGACGGATCTGGATGTTCTCGCCGATGGTCAGGACCTTCTCCTGCAGCATCTCGGCAACGGTCATTTCGGAGCCTTCAGCCTTTGTAGCGAGGAGAGCCTCGACGTCAGCGGGGTTGGTGTTCAGAACAGTCTGAGCACAGGTATTAACAAATGCCTGGAAATCAGCATTCTTCGCAACAAAGTCAGTCTCAGCGTTGACCTCGATAACAACGCCGGCGGTGTTAGTGTCATTGGTGATCGCCAGAGCGATACCCTCTGCAGCAACACGGTCAGCTTTCTTAGCCTGCTTAGCAAGACCCTGCTTTCTTAAAACGTCAATAGCGGCTTCCATATCGCCGTTAGCCTCGGTAAGAGCCTTTTTGCAGTCCATCATACCGCAGCCGGTCTTCTCACGAAGTGCCTTTACATCCTGAGCTGTAAATGCCATATATACCATTCCTTTCAAATTATAATAAATAGCAAGTATTGCAACGGGAGGAGCAGGAAATCCTGCCCTCCCCTATCTCTTACGATTATTCTTCTACGATATCCTCAGCCTTGGGCTCGACGCGCGCGTCCTCTGACTCAACAGCGGCAGCACCCATCTGGCCTTCTTTACCCTCGATGATCGCGTTAGCCATAGCGCCGG
Organism: uncultured Eubacteriales bacterium; assembly: GCA_900320995.1. GTDB lineage: Bacteria > Bacillota > Clostridia > Oscillospirales > Acutalibacteraceae > Ruminococcoides. The sequence continues at coordinate 22,355 of ONUI01000005.1, read as the reverse complement.
AGATCAGCTTAACGGCACGGATCGCGTCGTCATTACCGGGGATGATATAGTCAACATCATCGGGATCGCAGTTGGTATCAACGATCGCAACGATCGGGATACCGAGCTTCTTCGCCTCAGCAACAGCGATCTTCTCTTTTCTCGGGTCAACGATGAACAGAGCGCCGGGCATCTCGGTCATATCCTTGATACCGCCGAGGAACTTCTCGAGCTTCTCGATCTCAAGGTTGAGCTTGATAACTTCCTTCTTGGGAAGCAGATCGAACGTACCGTCCTCTTCCATGGTACGGAGCTGCTTTAAGCGAGCGATTCTTCTGCGGATGGTGGTGAAGTTGGTCAGCATACCGCCCAGCCATCTTGCGTTGACATAGAACGCGCCTGCACGGGTAGCCTCGTCCTTAACGGACTCCATCGCCTGCTTCTTGGTACCGACAAAGAGAACGCTCTTGCCTTCCATAGAAAGATCTCTTACAAAGTTGTACGCTTCCTCGAGCTTGACAACGGTCTTCTGCAAATCGATGATGTAGATACCGTTGCGCTCAGTGAAGATGTAGGGTGCCATCTTAGGGTTCCATCTTCTTGTCTGGTGGCCGAAGTGTACGCCTGCCTCCAGAAGCTGTTTCATAGAAACTACTGCCATGTTTTTTCCTCCTTAGGTTATATTAAGCAAGCGCAGTATGCTTGCTCAACCTCCGCCGCGGCCTTGTATTTTGACGGGAAAATCGGCAGGGATCATCCTGCGACACCTTACCGTCAAGCCATCGGCGTGCGTAATGCCTAAATATTTTATCACAAACAAAAAAAGAAATCAAGCATTTTCTTAGAAAAACACTTGATTTCTTCCTGTTTTTTTCAGGTAAGATTAATAATTGAAGAATCTTACGTAGTTGTACTGTACAACGAAGTCCTGAGCTTCATGCCATGAGCTGGAGCACATGTTGGTCGCATAGAAGATACGGATATTGTGCTGTACAGCGGAACCGCCCTGATCAAAGATGTAGTTAACAACATCCTTCGCCGTCTGAGACGGAGTGATGGATGTGGAGCCGTAGTAGCCGTTCACCTTGAGAAGCTGAGCGATGCTGCTGTAGCTGCCGTTAACATAAGTATCTCTGATACACTGAGCAACAAGAGCCATACCGATATAGCCCTCACCGCCGGCCTCACCCATCAGGATGCGCTCAGCCATATTTCTGTCCTCATCGTTCAGAGATACGCTGTAGCCGACATAGTTGGGATCGGGGTTAGCGATGTCAAGGAGATAATCTCCGGAGCCGGATGCAGAAACAGCGTTTCCTTCGCTGTAATAATCCTCGTCATCCGCGTAAGTGTAGCCACTGTCGCTTGAAGATTCACTGCTGCTGGAAGAACCACCGGACTGAGAAGCAGTCGGAGCGGATGCTGCAGGAGCAGAAGCGTTGTTCTGGGGCTTGTCGGAAGCAGCCTCTGTGGGCGCCTCGGTAGCAGCTTTCGCCTCTTGGATGGCGATTTGCTCGCTGACAACCTCTTTTGCTTCTTTTCTTGCCTCATCGATCATGATGGCTCTTTGAGTGAGGAGAGAATCCTCAGTCGATACTATATTTTCACTGTTGGTTTCTGTTTTAGTGGCATCACTTGCAGCACTTACGCCCGGCGCGAGAATCAGCGTATAGGTGGTCATCAACATTGCGATGATCAGACCAATCAACACTGTTCTGCGAAACAAGTGGGGGGTGGTCGTACTCATAATTTTGCCTCCTTCAAAAAATGTTTATCGGCGAACCGATATATTGAAATGTCCGCAAATCTGTGTGACTTGCTTTATTTCGTGTCTTATTTAACCACAAAATTGCAAGAATTGCAAGTTTGTAATATTTGCGTTTTAATTCTATATCAGCATTAAAAAAGCGTTTATTTTCTAATTTAGAAATTTGTTTTAGAAATTATGTACATAATCAACAATAATATATAGTGCAATTTGCTATCGTTCACAAATTTATTTGATGACAATTTGTTACAAATTTATGACGCTTTTTTGCTTTGTTTGGCATTTTTTGCACAGAATCCTCGACAAGAATCGCATCTTCGCCGATCAGACGTATCTTTTCCCACCGAATATAGTAGTCGTCACATTTACCAAACAGCCCGAATATCCTCGGTCTGCCGTAAACGATCAGCGCTACGACCTTAGCGCACTTGGTATCGATCTGTAAATCATCAACATATCCGATCTTACATCCGGTGCAGGCGTTGATGACCTCTTTTCTGCGCAGTTCCTGTAAACGACATGACATATAATGATCACCCGTTTCACTATATGTATCTTAACAGATAAATATGAATAACGTTTTAACTGAAGATGAATTCTCCCCTAACGATAAACATCCCCCTGACAAATTCTGTCAGGGGGATGGAAATCCGAATAGGCTCCCTTTCCTAAGGAGATTCCCCTGTTAGGGGAAATGTCCGAAAAGCGGACAAAAGGGTCTGCTGCCTCCGCTAAGGAGGGCTGTCAGCATAGCTGACTGAGGGTTTTTATTTATCGTATATTACGGGAACAGTTTATTAATAACCGTGCGCCTGCTGGAGCATCATATCCTTGACCTTCATCAGGCGGGTTTGGGTCGAACGCTCGTTTTCATCCAGCTTGCGGGTGATATAGCGGATCTGCTCCTGTGTTTCGGGGATCATCACGTGCTCGAGCGCATTGACGCGGCGGCGGGTCTTTTCGATCTCATCCGCCATGAGCTGACAGCTCTTTTCAATCTCTGCGAGCTTGATCAGATCCGGAAGGACGTCAGCAAGCGACTTGACCGCGTCATCCAGATCGGCAGAGGTGAACGCGAAGCCGTAGGAGTAGATATCGTTGGGATCGGGCGTTCTGGTATCCGTTTTGAACACGGGGATATCGACGCTCATCACATTGCGGTAGGAAGTCGACACATAGACCTCCTGCTTCGGAGCGAGCAACGCCGCCTTGAGCGTTTCGTCGCTCATGGAGGACTTCGCCAGTACAAAATTGGAATTTGCCTGTCGGATCCGCTCCTCCACTTTCATGCGAAGAGCACGGTTCTCGCGCACCATCTCCAGAAAGCGGCGCATCAGTTCATCGCGCTTATCCTTTAACAGCTTATGACCGCGGGTCGCCGTATTCAGTTTTTTCTTGAGCCTTGACAACTCCATACGGGTCGGATTGACCTGTTTGACTGCCATATTATATCAGTCCTTAAGATGGAATAGCCTTCCCCTTGAGGGGAAGGTGGGCAAATCACCGACTAAGGTGATTTGGTCGGATGAGGTGGAAACGCAACCACCTCATACCTTTTCTTGATTAAACGACAAGGCTTCCACCTCATCCGTCACCGCCTCAATCGGCGTTGACACCTTCCCCTCGAGGGGAAGGCTTTTATTTTTCATAATACATATCGAGATACTTATCGTCGATACGTTTGAGCTCGGAACGAGGCAGGATGCGCAGAAGCTCCCAGCCGAGGTCGAGGGTCTCTTCGATCGAGCGGTTCTTCTCATAGCCCTGAGAAACATATTCATTCTCAAAGCGATCGGCGAATTTCGCGTAGAGCTTATCGATATCCGTCAAAGCGCTCTCGCCGAGGATGACCATGAGCTCTTTCGCGTCCTTACCGCGCGCATACGCGGAGAAAAGCTGGTTCATGGTGTTTGAGTGATCGGAACGGGTCTTTCCCTCGCCGATACCCTTATCCTTGAGTCGGGACAGAGAAGGCAGTACGTCGATGGGAGGCGCGACATTCTTTCGATACAGCTCACGGGACAGGATGATCTGACCCTCGGTGATGTAGCCGGTCAGGTCGGGGATCGGGTGAGTCTTATCATCTTCGGGCATGGTCAGGATCGGAATCAGCGTGATAGAGCCCTTCTTTCCCTTCTGACGACCGGCCCTTTCATATAATGTAGCCAAGTCGGTATACATATAGCCGGGGTAGCCGCGTCGGCCGGGTACCTCTTTACGCGCGGCGGATACTTCGCGAAGCGCGTCGGCATAGTTCGTGATATCGGTCATGATGACCAGTACGTGCATATCCGCTTCAAAAGCAAGATACTCCGCAGCGGTCAGCGCCATACGGGGTGTGGAAATACGCTCGATCGCAGGGTCATTCGCCAGGTTGACGAACATGACGGTACGGTCGATCGCGCCGGTCTCCTTGAAGCTCTCGATGAAATAGTTGGATTCCTCAAAGGTGATACCCATGGCGGCAAATACGACCGCGAACTGTTCATCGGTACCGCGTACCTTCGCCTGACGCGCGATCTGCGCCGCTAATTGTGCATGCGGCAGACCGGACGCCGAGAAGATCGGCAGCTTCTGACCTCTGACCAGCGTGTTCAGACCGTCGATGGCGGAGACACCGGTCTGGATAAACTCCTGCGGATAATTACGTGCATAAGGGTTCATCGGCAGACCATTGATATCCATGCGCTTTTCGGGCAGGATATCGGGACCGCCGTCGATCGGCTTGCCCATACCGTCAAAGACACGGGACAGCATATCGGTGGAAACACCCAGCTCCATCGACTTGCCTAAGAAACGCACCTTGGAATTGGAGAGATTGATACCTGCCGCGGAATCGAACAGCTGTACCAGCGCGTCTTCGCCGTTGATCTCAAGCACCTTACAGCGTCTGACTTCACCGGACGCGAGCTCGATTTCGCCCAGATCGTTGTAGTTAACGTCGCTGACGCCCTTGACGAGCATCAAAGGACCCGCTACTTCTTGGATCGTCCTGTATTCCTTCGGCATGATCAGTCATCTCCTTTCTTGATGATATTATCGATGTCAACATCGAGATTATGGATGATATCCTGATACGCGGTATCGATCTCATCCTCTTTGACATATTTGAAACGTCCGATGCGCTCACGGATGGGCATGTTGATCAGCAAATTCAGCTGAGCACCCTTATCCAGAGCAGCGACGCTTTTATCATAGAACGCCATGACGAGCTGCATCATATGATACTGCTTGTTCAGGGTCGTATAAGTATCGATCTCATGGAACGCGTTCTGGTGGAGGAAGTCCTCACGGATGGAACGAGCCGCCTCGAGCTTGATGCGGTCGATATCGGACAACGCGTCCATACCGACGAGCTTGACGATCTCTTCAAGCTCGCTCTCCTCCTGCAGCAGCGCCATGACTCTGGCACGCAAGTCCATCCAGTCGGAAGCGACATTTTCTTTATACCAGTCCGCCATCGTATCGACGTACAGCGAATAAGAGGTCAGCCAGTTGACAGCCGGGAAATGGCGCTTGTAGGCAAGACCCGCGTCCAGACCCCAGAACACCTTGACGATACGCAGAGTCGCCTGCGATACCGGCTCGGAGATATCACCGCCGGGAGGCGATACCGCACCGATAACAGACAGAGAACCTTCCTGCTTTTCACTGCCGAGCGTGATGACACGGCCGGCACGCTCATAGAACTGAGCAAGTCGGGAACCGAGGTAGGCGGGATAGCCTTCTTCACCGGGCATTTCTTCCAGACGGCCGGACATCTCACGCAGCGCCTCCGCCCAACGGGAGGTGGAATCCGCCATCAACGCGACGGAATAACCCATATCACGGAAGTATTCCGCGATGGTGATACCGGTATAGATCGAAGCCTCACGCGCCGCAACAGGCATATCGGAGGTGTTGGCGATCAGAACGGTACGCTCCATCAGGCTGTGACCGGTTTTCGGGTCAAGCAGCTCGGGAAACTCATTCAGAACGTCGGTCATCTCGTTGCCGCGCTCACCGCAGCCGATGTAGACGACGATATCCGCCTCTGCCCATTTCGCCAGCTGATGCTGTACGACGGTCTTACCGGAACCGAACGGTCCGGGTACGGACGCAACGCCGCCCTTCGCGATCGGGAACAGCGTATCGATGACGCGCTGACCGGTGATCAGCGGCATATCGGGAGAGAGCTTTTGCTGATAAGGTCTGCCGATTCGGACAGGCCACTTCTGCATGAGCGATAACTCATGCTTCTCCCCTTTTTCATCCTCTACGATCGCGACGGTATCGGTGACTTTATATTCACCGCTGTTGATCTCTTTGATCACACCGCTGATACCGGCGGGAACCATGATCTTATGCAGAACGATCTCGGTCTCTTGTACGGTACCGATCACATCACCGCCTGTGACCTTATCGCCGACCTTGGCGCTCGCGCTGAACTGCCAGACCTTGTCACGCTTCAAAGCGGGTACGGAGATACCGCGGCTGAGATTGTTGCCGCTGACCTTCATGATATCGTCAAGCGGACGCTGGATACCGTCATAGATACTCTCGATCAGACCGGGACCGAGTTCTACGGAAAGCTGGTTTCCGGTAGAAACAACAGGCTCGCCGGGACCGAGACCCGAGGTCTCTTCATAGACCTGGATGGACGCACGATCGCCGTGCATCTCGATGACCTCGCCGATCAAGTTCATGTTGGATACATGGACAACGTCGAACATATTGCAGTCGCGCATACCCTCGGCGATAACCAGCGGACCGGCTACCTTCTTAATTACACCTGTACTCATAATGTATCAATCCTTACATTGATTTTGTAGTTCATAATGGAGGCGAAATCAACCCTCCGTCCTTCGGACACCTCCCTTAGGAAAGGGAGGCTGTTATTCATTAAATATATCGCTGCCGACCGCTTTTTCGACCGAGAGCTTCACTGCCGCCAAGCCCTCGCCGGTGTTGCCGGTAACGCCCGGGATCAGAATGATCGCGGGAGAAGGCTCGCTGCGATATTTTTCTATTTCTTTTTCTAAAACAGAAGCGGCTGCCTCCGTGATATAGATAATACTGTAGCTTTGACTTTGGCACAGTTTTCTGAACGCGGCGATGTTGTCTTGAGCGGGATCAAAAAAGTAGGTGTCAAGACCGAGAGCGGCAAAGCCGTAGACGCTCTCTTTATCGCCGAAAACAGCTATTCTCTCAGACATACATATCCCTCAGTCTTTCTTTGATCGTATTCTCGGACAGATTGTTGAGCTTAGCGGAGAGGATCATCCTCACCGCTTTGATCTCATTCTGCCGCGCGATGATATACGCCACAACGGGACCGATACCGAAGGGCTCCCATTTCTGAGGCTTCATGGCATTGGTCATGTAGTCGTCGCACCATTTCTCAAAGGCTGACATCGATGTTTCGATCGCGTCTACCGCGGAACGATACTCGGTCGAGCCGAGGTAAGCGATGACCTCATCCTTGCCTTCGAAAGCTGCCTGAGCCAGCCGTTCGACGTCGAGCGTGTCACATTCCGCTAATGCTCTGCGGATGAAATCGAGCTTTTTCTTCGTATTCGCGCATCGGATCGCGATCTTGATATCCGCCGCCGCGACGAACAATTCGCAGTAGAGGCGGATGATATCGCTTTCGCTCTCTTTGCCGAGTCGATAGACATGCTCCATGCACGCCTTATCCACGATGATGTCGCATAGCTGACCGTCAGAGGTCTGCAAGAGCGTTGTCATCGCATCCTGAGCGACCTCCTGCAAATACTCGGGCAGATCGCCGTAATCACGCGATTTGATCGCTTTATAGATCGCCTGCGCGTCCTCAACGGAATCCTCGATCAGCATACTGTCGGGCTCCTGATCGCGCGTGATGCACTTCAGGATGACCTTCAGATTATGATAATCATTCGGGATCAGCAGAAAGTTGAGCACGGAGATATCGTCGACTGTCTCGTTGATGAACTCCCAGAGCTTGTTTTCTTCAAGCGCCAACAGCTCCTCGGGACGGCAATCGGAATTATCGCCCCAGCCCTTATCGCGCAGCAGACGCATAACGGAGTCCGCATCCGATGACATCAACAATGCGTTAAGATCTGTGTCGGACAGCAGTTTTGTCTCTCTGAATCTGATACGAGCCACAGCATATGTAAAATCCTGCTGCATCATAACCCTCCTTATCAGAACAACAGCCTGCCGGCTTTATCGGAGAGATTCTCCGCTTCACCCGCAAAGATCGCGTCGAAAGAGCAATTCTGCTCGATGCCGCCGTATTTCAGAATGAAACCCGCGTCGATCAAAGCGGGCTTGCTCGACAGAACAATACCGCCCTTCGCCGCCTGATTCAGTTTGTCGAGAAAACCGACAGGTAAACGATGGATGTCGTTTTCACCGAAGAAAATCACGCCCTCATCCTCCATAGAATACTTCCCGACCATATCGAGGATCAGATTGAAGTATTCATCCTTGGGAAGGTTTTTCGCTGTCGAGAGACCTTCACCGAGCATGGTGTTGATGATCTGCTGCTTGGTATACAGCATGACGCGCTTTTCTTCGAGCTCCGCGGCGGAATCACCGCGTTTTTTGATATCCGCAACATGTGCCGCAGTCCTCTCCTTGCCGTCGGCAATGATCTGATCCGCTTCTTTCTGTGCGTCGGCGATGATCATATCCGCCTTTTGGCGCGCCTGAGCGAGGACAGAATCACAGGACTGAGCCGCGTTGGTTTCTATCTCTTGTATGATTTTATCAATACCGGACATAGTATTTCCTCAAATTATACCTGAACGCCGCTGATACCGTTAACAGCCAGAATGGAGATCAGAAGCGCTAAGATCGCGTAGGTCTCGACCATTGCGGGCAGGATCAGCGCTTTACCCATCTGATCGGGCTTCTTAACGACAGTGCCGATACCGGCAACGGAACACTTGCTCTGATGAACCGCGGAGAAATAGCCCGCGAACGCGATCGGAAGAGAAGCCGCAAAGTAGAGAGAACCCTTCAAGAGGGAGATGCTCTCTACGCCGCCGCCCAGCAGACCGACGTTGGAGAGGATCAAAAAGCCTACGAGCAGGCCGTAGATACCCTGTGTCGCGGGAAGCAGCTGGAAGATCAGGACCTTACCGAAGAGGTCGGGCTGTTCGGAGAGAACGCCCGCGGCGGCTACACCCGCCTTACCTACGCCGATAGCGGAGCCGATGCCCGCCATGAATGTTGCGACTGCCGCGCCGAGAAGCGCAAAGAATAATCCGGAATTGTTAAGTATTTCTGCCATGATTAGTTTTCCTCCTTGACTGTATAATGCTTGGTATTGATCTTAAATGGTTTGAATTCTTTTCCGCCGCCCGTATAGAACTTGCCGAAGAATTCAACAAATTGTAACCTGTTGGTGTGGACATACGCGCCGAGGGCGTTGATGCCGATGTTGACGCCGTGTCCGATGATGAAGATGAGGATGAAGCCGATGATACCGATGATGCTGTCCCCCATCATGCTGCCGATCTTATTGAATACGGTAGCGATAACGCCGGTCGCGAGACCGAGCGCGAGCAAACGGCTGTAGGAAAGGATATCGCTCAGATAACCTGTTGTACCGTACAATCCATAAGCGCCCTTTGCCAGACGGATGATCGGATTCTTGCTTTCTCTTCCCGCGAAGAACAGGATGATGACCGCGCCGATCGCCGCCATGATACCTCCGACTGTGCCGAAGATCGGCGGAAGCGTGAAGCCCGCGATATTCTCCATCATATCCATGGTGAGCAGCGCCAGAATACCGCCGCCGACCAGGAGATACCAGCTGATCACATCGTAGATCACCGCGAGATAATCCTTTTTATATCTGATGTAGTTGTATCCGAGTATCGCCAGACCCGTGAACAGATGGATGATACCGAGCAGGAAGCTGAACATCAGCATCTGCATGGGATCGTCGACGGGATTGAACCAGATCGGTGTGACAAGTCCCGGGATGTTCGGCGGAGCGGTATGGAAGAAGGTGTTGGAGATCACCGAAACCGCGTCACCGAAGAACGATCCGAACAGCAATCCCCAGAAGGTGGTGGATACACCGCACCAGAAGAACATCTTCATGCTGCGCTTGAGTCCCGGTTCCATGCCCTTGAATTTGAGCAGGCACACGGCGCAGGCGATCGCCATGACAAGTCCGTAGCCCGCGTCCGAGAACATCATTCCGAAGAAGATGTAGTAGAAGATCGCCATGATCGACGTGGGATCCGCCTCGTGATGATCGGGATAGCTGTAGGTCGCCAATACCGATTCGGCGGGTTCCGCGAATTTATTGTTTTTGAGCTTGACGGGAGCGTCGTCATTCGTCGCTTCTTCAAACTCTACTTCTGCGTCAAAGGTGGTCTCGAGGTATTCCTTCAAGCCCTCGGCGTCCAGTTCGGGGACATATCCCGTCAGAACAAAGGTGTTGCGCGAGGTCGCGATATCGTCGTACGCCGCGTAGCGCTCGGTCTTCATCACGTAGTAATCCTCGAGGAAATCGAGCTTTTCAGCATATTTCGCGTAGGACTTGATCACGTTCTCGTTCTCTAATATCCTGCCGTCGCGATTACTCAGATGCTTGTTGATCTCTTTCTCACGTTGTTTCGGGATGACCGGAGATATGTAGGAAGGATACTCAAAGCCGATCCGCCTTAATGCGTCGGACACCGCGTCGGCGTTCGATCGGGAGGTCAGGATAAAGACGCAAGTCTGGTTGGAATCGTGCGAGATCATCTCAACCTCGACGTCCTCGACCTCGGGGATGATCGCCGCAAGCTCGGTGACGATCTCGGTGGTCGTCTTATCACCCGGGAACTTTCCGATGAAGGCTCTGGTGGTCGCCGTACCGGTGAAGTTCATCGGTACATCCAAGCTCAGCCACGGCTGGATGATGTCGAGCTGGGTCTGATACTTGACCTTTTCGGCTTCATTGGTATCGATATTCTTTTGACACGATATGATATCGTATGCGATCCGAAGGATATCCGGCGTTTCGTCTACCAGCTTATCGTACTCTTCGCGAGAGAGTTGTTTTCGCCCTTTAAAGGAGCTGAGCAGCCCTTTCTTTCGTTTGGCGTAACGAGAGAGGATCTCGTTCGCTTCGATCGCGGTAGACGCCATGCGCTGGTATTGCGCCTGATACGCGGAGGTGTCGTCCTTGAAAAAGACGCTGTCCTCGATATTGAGGTTCTCGATCTCTACGACCCCTCGCCGCTGCAGCGCTTCCAGAATATCCTTGCAGTATTTGAGCAGCGCGTAGACATAGACACGCTGCATTTTGAGCATAGCCATGATGCTCCTCCTTACTGCGTTTTTTAAATGTCATTGCGAGGCTCTTTGAGCCGCGGCAATCTCAACAACAAATCAATGACAAAATATACTAACTCAGTGTTTCCTGAATCAGCTTATTGATGACGTTTTGTTTTTGCTTGAGCGTTTTTTCAGAGAGCGCCTGCGCTTCTTGTTCCGCCTTCTCTTTGCGGTCACGGATGATCTCATCCGCGCGGGACTGTGCCTCGACTGCCGCTCTGTGATTGAAGTCGTCAGCTTTCTTCTTCGCGTCTTCGATCATCTGCACGGCGCGCAGCTTTGCGTCCTCGATCATTTGCTCTGCTTCGAGTTCAGCGGCATTCTGCTTTTCATTCGCTTTTTGCTCCGCTTCTCTGACTCTGTCTATTGTGGATACTGCCATAGTTTCACCACCATATTTGAATTCTATCATATAATACCCTTATTCATTCTTGAAGTCAAATGTTTTTTGACTAAAAATTAACATTATTTCAATATTGTCATAGTAAAAACGACAGTTATTCTACATTTTATTCTAAATCAGAATTATTCATACAAATATCAGCCGTGTTTCAATCAAAAACGCTGAATCTTACACAATCGATCATTTCTGCTTAGACAGGTATCGCAGAGCTTTTGTGAGATAATACCATTGAACGGAGGGAGCGCATGGTAATTTATATCGATGTACTCCTGTTCGTCAACGCGATCGTCAACTACGCGATATTGATGACTGCGGAAAAGCTGTTGAAGCGCGATATCAGACTCTATCGGATGATCCTCGGCTCTGTGATCGGCGCGCTGTTTTCATTGACGATCTTTATCCAACCGGACAGTCGTATCCTGCTCTGGGTGTTAAAGCTCCTTACATCCTTTATCATCACACTGATCGTGTTCGGATGGCGATCACGAAGAGAATTTTGCAGATCCTTTCTATGCAATGCGACGGTTTCTGTCATCTATTGCGGCGCGTACATCCTCTTTTATCAGCTGTTCAAGCCGCCGAACATGGTCATCGTCAATGACGTACTGTATCTACAGGTCGATCCGCTGTGGCTGACGGCATTGACGGCGGTCATTTATATTATCGTATTGATTATCTATAAATTATTCTCTGAAAGAATTAAAAGCACCGTTGTTCATTTGAGGTTTACCCTTCATGAAAAGACCTATTCCTGTATCGGGAAGGTGGATACGGGCTGTAATTTGAAAGAACCGTTTTCATCGGCGAATGTCATCATTGTTGACGAGGCGGTATATGATACCAAAACGGAAGAACATTTTCGTATCATCCCCTATTCTACGATCAACGGCAGCTCTTATCTGAATGCCGTTAAGGCTGATGCGGTACATATCGATAAAAAACAAATATCCGAAGCGATCTATATCGCGACCGGGAACATCAATAACGCCGATTATCAGGCGATCATCAATTCTGAAATCATAAGGTGAGATCATGCAAATACTTAGAAACATATTATTCAAGCTGAGATTCATCCTGCTGTCCAACAGCGTCTATTACATCAACTCCTCCGCGGCATTACCGCCGCCCTTGACTAAAGCGGAAGAAGCTGTCATCATGCAGCAGATCAAGGACGGCGATGAAAAAGCGCGTGAACCGTTGATCGTACATAATCTGAGGCTGGTCGTGTATATCGCGAAGAAATTCGAGAACAGCAACGTCAATATCGAGGATCTGATCTCCATCGGGACGATCGGACTGATCAAAGCGGTCAACACCTTCTCCCCTGACCGCAATATCAAACTGGCGACTTACGCTTCACGTTGTATCGAAAACGAGATCCTCATGTTCCTGCGCAAGACCTCCCAGATGAAATATGAGATCTCGATCGAAGAACCGCTCTCGACCGATTGGGACGGCAACGAGCTGCTGCTCAGCGATATTCTCGGTTCGGACAGCGATACCGTCAGCGCCGACATCGAACAGGAGGTGGAGATCAATCAACTGATGGAGGCGGTCAATCGGCTCAACACCCGCGAAGCGATGATCATGGAACTGCGATTCGGACTTAACGGCAACAAAGAACACACCCAAAAGGAGGTGGCGGATTTACTGGGGATTTCGCAGTCCTATATCTCGCGGCTCGAAAAGAAGATCATCGGAAAGCTGAAGCAGGATTTGGAGAAGGTGATGTAATATGATATATTCGATTGAGATCGCCACATTACGGACACTTGTTCGCTCCTCGCAATGACAATTAGAAAAAAGAGAGCAGTCTTCCCTATTCGGAAAGACTGCTTTCTTTATATGGCTTCAATTCTCAGGGGCGGGATTACCGTCGCCGTCGTTGTTTTCACGATCGCCGACATTGCCGTCACCGTCATTCACTTCGCCGTCTTCTTTCATATTCTCCCATTCTGTCGCGACAACATCCTCGATGGTCTCCATCAGTGAACCGTCGGTGGGTTCGGTGGGAACAACCGTTCCGTTTGTGTCGACCATGCTTTTGTTCTCGGTGGCACTGTCCTTCATATCCTTTTTGATATCAGAAACCGCCTCCGACGCTTTCTCCTTCACCTTATTCGCGGTTCCGGTGCAGGAACACAACATCACGCCGACCAAGAGTGCCGCGCATACAAGCGCTAATAAATGTTTCATCCTTTTTCTCCTTACTATTGTACAATATTATCGTAAGTGTACGATGTGAATAGTATGGACGGAATCTTGAAATATATACCAACGATGAAAAAAATTAAGAAAAATACAATAAAAAAGTGCGGAATGTTGCCACTCCGCACCTAATGTTTATTGACTTATTCGTTAGTCAGAGAAATGATTTTCTCCGAGATCCTAGCGCCGCTTTTATCATATTTCGTTATCACGACCGTATCATTGTCGAGATAATTCATCAAAGCGGTAGTACCGTCGGACAGCTCCTTGCAAACGAATTTGACATTGCCGTCAGCCGCTACGCGCACACCGTTGCCCTCGGGCTTATTATTCACCCACTTGCCGATGTGCATGGAACCGTCTTTTGCGCTGATACCGACGCCGACGCCGTGTCGGACATTCTCAGACCAATCACCGCTGTAGCACAGGGTGCCGTCCATATAGAAGTAGGCGCCTTTGCCGGATCGCTTATCGCTGCGATATTCTCCCTCGTACGCGGTGCGGCCGAGATCGGTCACGGTTCTGCCGTAGCCGGACCGATTATCATTGTCGTCCAGCTCGCCGAAGTAACTGTATACAGCGCCGTCTGCCATAATCTGTTTATCCGGCTTTACAGCCTTATCCGTCGGATCATCCTTCGGCGTATCTTCCGGATTCTCTGTCTTAGGCACATCGAAAACCTCTTGATCGGAGCTGTCATCGATATCGGAAAAGCTCTGATCCGTTGCCATGACGTCCTCGATCGGTACATCGGGAACAGCAGGCGTGATAAAGGGCTTCGCGTCGGCAATATCCAAGGAAGCCGAAAGATTGCGCTTGATGTTAAAATCCTTCGCGTTGATCTTTTCATATAAAGGAGCGGCGTCATCGACATAGCTCTTTTCGATCATTTGCGCAACGCCTGTCCTGACCTGATCGACGAACTCTCGATAATGAGAGAGCTGAGCGTCGGACAGGAACCAAATGACTCCTTCATCGGTCGAGGCGATCGCGGTATAATCTGTAAACGTCGCAGTCAATTCCTCGCGCACCGGCTTTTCCAACACCTCGGGAGCGGCAAACAGCGCCACCGGCTCCTCCAAAGCGTTATCCTTATACAACAAGCATAATCCGCCCTGGATCTTTCGAGGCTCAAGGGAGCGGCAAACAGCGCCGTTCTCATCCATATATTCCACCTTTAATAAGGTATGGAATTTACTGAAAAGCAGACGCTTAAAGAGCTTGTCTTCCTGATAACAGCAAAGATAATACTTGCTGTTATCCGAAGGAAGCACCTCCTGAACCACAGCGCCGCCGGGTCGCTTGACCGTCCACTGTAAGGGCTTGTTGCGTTCGATACAATAATCATACAGCAGTGAAATACCCTCGCTGTCATAGGTGATCCTGTCACGGATCCTCTCAAAATCGGAGAAATAGCTTTTTCTGACCGCGGTGAGGATATCACTGTTCAGATCGGTATCATCGACCTGAGTAAGACAAAAGTTATAAAAATACTGAATACCCATAATTGATCTGTAACCCTCTGAGAAAAATCAGATGGAAACCTTCATGGCAACTTCATACAGCTCGTTGTTGAACTTACGCGGCATATCGAGCGCTTCGGTGATATCATAATCAACGATCTTGCCCTCGTGAGAAGCAATAACACGGTTGCCGACGCCCTTGGCAAGCAGATCGACTGCCGCAACGCCCATCTTGGTCGCCATGACTCTGTCGCGCAGTGTCGGCGAACCGCCGCGCTGTACGTGACCGAGGATGGTAGCGCGCGTCTCGATGCCGGTGCGGTGCTGGATGTAATGCGAGATCTCCTGAGATCCGCCGACGCCTTCGGCTACGATAACGATAAAATGCTTTTTACCGGTATCCTTCTGCTCATAGATGCGGGAGATAACGTCACGCTCCAGATCATATTCGATCTCGGGAACGATGATCGCGGTAGCGCCGACCGCAATACCGGTCTCCAGCGCGATATCGCCGCAGTGACGACCCATGACCTCGACAACGGAGCAGCGATCGTGGCTCTGCGCGGTGTCGCGGATCTTATCGATCATCTCGACCGCGGTATTCATCGCCGTATCAAAGCCGATCGTATAATCGGTGCATGCGATATCGTTATCGATGGTACCGGGGAGCGCGACACAGGGAATGCCCGCGTTGGAAAGCGCTCTGGCGCCCTTGAAGGAACCGTCACCGCCGATGACGACCAGACCTTCGATTTCGAGAGAACGGCAATAATCCGCCGCTTGCTGCTGATACTCGACCTGCATGAATTTCTTACTGCGCGCTGTATAAAGGATCGTACCGCCTCGGCTGAGGATATCGGATACAGAACGAAGATTCATCTCCTTGATGTCGTGGTTCAATAAGCCGTTGTAGCCCTTATATACGCCATATACCTGAAAGCCGCTGTAGATACCGGCTCTGACTACCGCTCTGACCGCCGCGTTCATACCTGGCGCGTCGCCGCCGCTTGTTAAAACTGCTAATGATTTAGCCATAATAGTTCCTCCTCTTTAGAAAAAGAATAAATACACGGTATATTATAATACAAATTACACCTGAGAATCAAGTGTTAATCCAAAATTCATGAAAAAATCGGGAACAATGTGATCAATCACTCCATCGTTCCCGATTAATTATTTCAATATAACGTTCTCTTCACCGAGCTGATAGCCCAATTCACCGAGCATCGTAGGATTCGGGGTCGTCCATAGACTCTTAGGCGCCAAAAGCTGTTTTTGGGTTTCACTCAGATAAAAGACGACACGGGTATTGCCGCCGAAGATCTCTAACAGGTTCTTCGCTTTGCGGTATTCTCTGCTCTCCAAAGACGGGATTCTGAGATATAAGGTCTGCGGTCGACGCGGGTCGATCACATTGGACGGCGCTTTCTTTGGCATGGGTGCTGATACGGTAAGCTCGCTCGCGGGCGGTAAGGCGGTGATCTTGTCTGCCAAGACCCGCGGCTCTTCCTCTTCCTTCAAGCTCAACGTGCCTTCTACGTCGATCACAGCGCCGGCATAGAGCGCGTCACGGGATTCTTCCAGCACGTTCGGGAAGATGATGATCTCACAGGTACCGTAGCGATCTTCGACGTCGGCAAACGCCATCATCTTATTGTTCTTGGTGAGCTGTGTTTTATTCTTGTTGACGGTCACGATCAGTCTGACCTTGGCACGGTCGCGGTATCTGCCCTCTTCGGTATTCATGATATCGCTGATCTTATCCGCGTTCACGGATTTCGCAAACGGGGCGTATTCATCGATCGGATGACCGCTGAGGTACATGCCCGCCATCTCTTTTTCCATATTCAACAGCTCGATCAGCGGAAATTCCTCCAGATCCGGGATGGCGATCTCATTCTGTCCGCTTTGTGAGCCCATATCAAAGAGTGAGATCTGACCCGCTCCCCCACCGCGGCGGCGTTCGTATTCCAGATCATCCAAAATGGTTTTAGAGACGGAAAGCATCTGGCGGCGGTTGCAGTCAAGATGATCCAGTGCCCCGCATTTGATCAGACTCTCAAGAGAGCGGGCGTTCAGCCCTTTTCCGTTGAGTCGTCTGCAAAAATCATAATACGACTGATACGGTCTTACCCTGCGCTCGGAGATGATCGCGTCGATGAACGCTAATCCGAGATTTTTGACCGCGGACAGACCGAATCGGATATGACCTGAGGACACGGTATATTTACTGTCGCTTTCATTCACGCTCGGCGGCAGTACGGAGATACCCAGCCGATGACACTCACCGATATACACCGCGGATTTGTTTTGACTTTCGATCACGGATGACAACAGCGCCGCCATATATTCGCGCGGATAGTGACATTTCAAATACGCCGTCTGATAGGATAAGGCGGCATATGCCGCGGCATGGCTTTTATTGAACGCGTAGGAGGCAAAGCTCTCCATCTCCGAGAAGATCGACAGCGCGGTCTGTTCATCGATACCGCGTCTGAGGCATCCCTCCACCTCGACTGTGCCGTTATCGTCCACCAGTCCGTGGATGAAGATCTGCTTTTCACGCTCCATGACGTCGTGCTTCTTCTTACTCATGGCGCGTCGAACGATATCCGCGCGTCCGAGAGAATAACCCGCCAGTGAGCGGAAGATCTGCATGACCTGCTCCTGATAAACGATACAGCCGTTGGTGACGTTCAGGATCGGTTCGAGCAGCGGGTGCTTATAGGTGATCAGCTTAGGATTATGGCGGTTGCGGATGTAGGTCGGGATCGAATCCATCGGACCGGGACGGTAGAGGGAGATGACCGCGATCAAATCCTCGAACCGTTCCGGCTTTAGCTGAGCGAGCACATTCTTCATCCCGCCGCTTTCAAACTGAAATACGCCGTCCGTGTTGCCGGTGGAGATCATCGCGTAGACCGCTTTGTCGCCGTAATCGATATGCTCCACCCGAAAATGCGGTTCCGTACGGCGGATCATAGTCTCGGCGTCGTGGATGACGGTCAGGTTACGCAATCCGAGGAAATCCATCTTCAACAGTCCGAGCTCTTCCAGAGTGGTCATCGTGAACTGGGTGATGACCGCTTCGTCGGACTTTGCGAGCGGTACATAATTGCTGACGGGCTGATCGGTGATGACGACGCCCGCCGCGTGCATGGTGATATGGCGCGGCACACCTTCTAAGGCACGCGCGATATCGATGATTTGCTTGACGGTCGCGTCCTGATGATAGCTTTGGCGCAGCTCAGCGGACAGCGACAACGCCTTATCCAGCGTCATATCCAGACTGAACGGGATCATCTTAGCGATCTTATCGACCGTCGCGTACGGGATATCCAGCACTCTGCCGACGTCGCGCACTGCGCCTCGTGCCTGCATGGTACCGAAGGCGACGATCTGCGCTACGTGATCCTCGCCGTATTTGCGGATAACGTAGTCGATGACCTCCGATCGTCTGTCCTTGCAGAAATCGATATCAAAATCAGGCATACTGACGCGTTCGGGGTTCAAAAACCGCTCAAACAACAGATCATACCTGATCGGATCGATGCCGGTGATGCCGATACAATAGGCGCATAACGAGCCCGCGCCCGAACCTCTGCCGGGTCCGACGGGGATATCCTTGCTCTTGGCGTACTGCACGAAATCGTTGACGATCAAAAAGTAATCGACAAAGCCCATCTTACGGATCACGGACATCTCATAATCGAGGCGCTGAATCAGCGACCGATCGGGATTCTTACCGTAATGCCGGTATAAACCGTCATAGCATAAGCGGCGGAAGTATTCATAGTGATCTTCGTTGTCGGGCGTTTTGAAATCGGGAAGCTTGCGGTTGCCGAACTCGAATTCCACATGACAGCGCTCGGCGATTTTGGTCGTATTCTCGAAGGCTTCGTCCAGATCGCCGAATACGGCGCGCATTTCTTCCTCACTTTTGAGGTAGAATTCTTCAGTCTCGAAGCCCATCTTTTTATTTTTGACGGTGCTGTTGGTCTGGATGCACAAAAGGATATCGTGCAGATTGCTGTCCTCTTTGCGGATATAATGACAGTCGTTGGTGACGACCAGACCCGCGCCGATGGTTTTCGCGATCTCTTTGAGCTTGTAATTCAGCTTTTCCTGCTCCTTGATCCCGTGATCCTGCAATTCGATAAAGTAGTTCTCCTTGCCGAACACGCTTTGATAATACCTCGCCTTTTCCAACGCTCCGTTATCATCATCGGCGAGGATACGCTTCGGCACCTCACCCGACATACAGGCAGACAGACAGATCAAGCCCTCGTGGTACTTTTCGAGCAGCTCATAATCCACACGGGGCTTATTATAGAAGCCGTCGGTGAACGCGAGCGATACCAGCTTCATCAGATTCTGATAGCCGGTCTGATTCTCGCACAACAGGATCAGGTGATAATATTCTCTATCCAGCTCAAAGGTTTTATCAAAGCGGGAACGCGGCGCGACATAGACCTCACAGCCGATGATCGGACGTATCCCCTGCTTTTTACATTCCCTATAAAAATCGATCACACCGTACATGACGCCGTGATCGGTTATGGCAAGGGCATCCTGTCCGAGCTCCTTAGCCCGTTCAACCAGGCGGGAGATCCGGCAGGCGCCGTCCAATAGACTGTATTCGGTATGTACATGCAGGTGTGTGAATGACATGGTTTCCTCTACTTTACTTCAGCTTGGAACTTGCCGTCCTTTACGGTGATATCGAGTAGATCGCCGCTTTTGACGTCCGTAACGGAGCTGACATTGTTTTCATCATGCGTGATATAGGCAAAGCCTCGATTCAAAACCGCCACGGGATTGAGCGCTTCTACCTTCGTGAACAGCTCATTTGCCTGAGCGGTGGCGCTGTCCAGCGAATGACTTGCCGCGTTAGCGGCGCGAACCGCGAATGAATTGACCAATTCCAAATCTTTTTCCACTTCATCCAGCGGAGAATGTGCCGCCGTGATTTGGGACAGCTTATCGATCTCGGCTTGTTTGAACTCGAATTGGGTGTTGATTGCGGCGATACCCTGTCGGAACAAATTTTGGACATTTTCCAAAAGATCAAACCGATTCGGCACCGCAAGCTCCGCCGCGGCGGAAGGCGTCGGTGCTCTCAGGTCGCTGACAAAATCACATAACGTCGTATCGGTCTCATGACCGACAGCTGAGATGACAGGCACCTGACAGGCATAGATCGCTCTGGCGAGCCCTTCATCGTTGAACGCCCACAGATCCTCCATCGAACCGCCGCCTCTGCCGATGATCACAACGTCGGCGGTTTTGCACTGTGAAAACAGATTGACCGCGTTGATTAGCTGTGCGGGAGCGCCCTCACCCTGTACCAATACGGGCGCCAGCACCAGATCGACACACGGGAAACGCCGACCGATAATATCCATGATGTCGCGGATCGCCGCGCCGGTGGGCGACGTAATGATACCGACTGTTTTCGGGATCGCGGGGATCGGCTTTTTATGCTCCTCGGCAAAGAGCCCTTCCGCGCCGAGCTTCTTTTTCAACTGCTCAAACTGCATCGCCAGAACGCCGACGCCGTCGGGCTGCATATCCTCGACGCGCAGCTGATACTGACCGCTCGGTTCATAGACGATGACCTGCGCGCGCATGATCACCTTCATCCCGTCCTCGGGACGAAAGCGCAGATTGCGGACAGCCCACGAGAACATCACGGCGCGAATCACGCTGTTTTTATCCTTGAGCGAAAAGTACATATGTCCGCTCTTTGAATTGATGTTGACGTTTGACAACTCACCCTCGATAAAGATCATTTGCAGTTCTTCATCGGACGCGATCAGATTCGCGATACGCGCGTTGAGTTGTGAAACAGAATAAACTTTCGGAGTAGGTGTTATCATGATCGATCCTTTACAGAAGCGAGTACCGCCGTACCCGCGGCATTATCACTGGAAAATTCAGGCAACGCGAACACACAGTCGTGCAGTGATCTCAATTCATCACGAATGATCAGATCGGACATCACGCCGCCTGCGTAGACAAATTCCAAATCGCCGTATTTGTTACGGATCCTTTTGCTCATCTCAACGATTGCCGAGGAAATAAACAGCATGGTAAAGCGCGCGATATACGCGGGGCTTTTGCCTTCTTTTTGATATTTTTCTGCGATATTCTGACCGCCGCTCAGACAGCAATCCAACTCCTTGAGCGTCGGTCGGACTTTGATCTTCTCATCGCATTGGTTAGCGAGCTTTTCGAGCTCTTTACCGCACGGAAAAGACAATCCCAGCATCACGCCGACACGGTCGATCAGCTGACCGGCGTTCAAATCGAGCGTCTTTGCGACGATCTCAGTGGAGAGAAAATCATCCGTACCGTTGACGAGCAGCGCCTCGGTCGTACCGCCGCTGACATGAAAAGCGATGTGCTTTTGATGAAGCAGATCCAAACGGTCGACGCTGTATAACGCCGCCGCGATATGTCCCTGCTGATGGGAAAAGCGGTATACAGGCACCTTCAATACGGAGGACAAGATGCTCGCCGCCGTCGTTCCTACCGTAAAGCACGGCATATAGGAACCTTTTTCGGTACGAGGCGCGTAGGATACGCCGATCGCCTTGATCCGGTCGGAAAAATCGCCGAAGGCTTCTTCAAACAATGCCGGTAATTGCTGTACATGGTGGAACACCGCGTCACTCTGCCGCAGTCCCAGTTCACCGTCTTTGACAGGCAACAGCTTCCGTTTTGAGATCACCTTGCCGCTGTCGCTGTCATACAGGCAAACCGACGTCGTATAATTACTGGTATCGATACCGAGATACATACTCATAGTGCTTTTGCCACCGCGCCGAGTACGCCGTTGATGAACGCGGTGTCATCCTCCGCGGCATACTTTTTGGAAAGCTCTACCGCCTCGTTGATCGACACCGAAACGGGGATATCTTCCAGATACATCATCTCATAGATCGCGACACGCATGATGGCGAAAGAGACCTTGGAGATACGGTTGAGCTTCCATCCGGATTTAAGGTTGGAAGCGATTTTTTCATCGATCTGCTCCTGATGCTCTTTGATCCCTTTCGCGCAGTTGATCGCGTAATCGCTCAAAAACTCGTCGCGCGCGTCGCCGGCATTATCGGCAAGCTCGTCAATATCCGCGTCGGAGAACAGCGATTCAAAGCATAGAATGAACGCCTGTTCACGCATTTTGTAGCGGGAAATGTCATTGCGCGCCTGATTCGCGGTATTG
>ONUI01000136.1 GCA_900320995.1 uncultured Eubacteriales bacterium | reverse complement strand
AAATACTGGCATGAGTAAAGGAGGAAAAGCAAATGAAAAGAGAGTTGGGGATCGCCCGCTGCGGACTCGCCTGTTGCCTGTGCAGCGAAAACAAACATTGTAACGGCTGTGCCTCGGGAGAGTGTCCCGATAAGGATTGGTGTGAGAATCTGAAATGCTCTATGGAAAAGGGCTTTGCTCACTGCTACGAATGTCAGGAGGACTGCCATAAGGGTTTACTGTCAAGGCTCAAGCCTTACGGATTCACGCTGTTCGCGAAGCGTTACGGAGAAGAGGAATTGCTGAACTGTCTTGAGCGTAACGAAAAAAACGGTATCGCTTATCACTGTGAAGGCATCGTCGGAGACTACGATCATTTTGATAACGTTGAAAAGCTGATCGCGTTCATCAAGGAAGGAAAGAGATAAAAAATGAGGCAAGGCCGCAGTGTTTGCAGTCTTGCCTCTTGTTATTTCAGCGCTTTTTTCGGGCATACCTTGGTACATTCGTAGCATAAAATACATTCGGTGGCATTTTTGCGCTTGCGGCTGTTGCTGTCGACCTCGACGTCCATGGGGCAGACCTTTTTGCACTTGCCGCAGTGGACGCATTTGCTCTCGTCGCACTTGACGCGGATCAGGGAAAAGTAGCTCATCGGTTTTAAGAAAACCGTGATCGGACAGATGTATTTGCAAAACGCGCGGTTGTCCTTGAAGGCGAACGCCAGAATGACGCCGACGGCATAATACAGGATGTTGCCGCCGAGGAACAGCCAGAACATAATGCGCTCGAGGTTGCCGACGTGCGTCAGGAACAGCGCCGCGACAAGGATCAGCGACAGGGCAAAGGTGATGTATCGGATGAAGCCGAGCTTTTTGCGCGGAGTCTGCGTCCAGCAGGCATAGCCGCACCAGCCGCGTCCGAAGATCAGCGGGCCGAAGATCTTGGCGACGGCATAGTGGATGGTCGCCGCTTCAAAGACGCCGGTGAACAGATAGTAC
The DNA here is from genome assembly GCA_900320995.1 of uncultured Eubacteriales bacterium. Lineage (GTDB taxonomy): Bacteria > Bacillota > Clostridia > Oscillospirales > Acutalibacteraceae > Ruminococcoides. Next base: position 4,621 of record ONUI01000136.1, on the reverse strand, counting down.
CAAAAGCCCTCGATCTGCATATTTTCGTTGTAGATCAGACCGAGGTAGACCAACATATAGCTGCCCACCGCGAACTGTACGAATCGCCGCGCGTGTTTCCAACCGGCGGTATACAGTGCCAGTCCGACCGCGATACAGACGCCGATGTAGGAGAAGTTGAACAGATAGAACAGGTTGTCCATCGTCAGCCACAGGGTGATCGCGATCGCCTCGAATACGGCGAAAATGATCAAAACGGGAAGATATTTCTTCATAATACGGATCCTTTCAGGGGATTTGCTCCATCATTATAGTCGATTTGAGCGGACTGCGCAAGTAAGGAAAAAGCAAAATTGCGGAAGTGCGGAAAATAAGCGGAATTTGATTACAAAATAATTACATAAAAGAATAATAAATATAGAAAAAGCATACAGACGGCAAGGATAAAAACATACAAAATCACTAAAAAAGATTACAAAACATTTTTTCGGTTGACTTTGCGCGGTCTTTGTATTATCGTATTGTATAAGCAGAATAGGATAGGTGCGTGAGATTCACGCCCATTTTGATCCTTATTTTTTGATTCATACACGGCATTGTCGTGTGGCATATATTCGGAGTCTCCGCTCGGGTTTTCGCTTTTGCGGGAACAGGATCGGAGAGCAAAAACAGAAACTAAAGAGAAGTTGTTAGGAAGTGTACAGATTTGGAAAAGATAGTTATCAACGGCGGTAAGCCCTTATTCGGCGAAGTAACTGTCAGCGGCGCGAAAAACGCGGCGGTTGCGATCATCCCCGCGGTAGTGCTGTGTGACGAGCCCTGCCGCATCGAAAACATCCCGAACATTTCCGACGTGTCGCTGATCGCGAATATCCTGCAGGATATGGGCGCGATGGTGCGCCGCGTCGATAAGAACACATTGGATATCGACCCCAGACCCATCAACACCTGGGAGGCGACCCATGACGCGGTGCGCGGTATGCGCGCGTCCTATTATCTGTTAGGCGCGCTGCTGGGTCGATTCCATAACGCGAAGGTCGCTCTGCCCGGCGGCTGTAACTTCGGCGTGCGTCCGATCGACCAGCACCTCAAGGGCTTTGCGATGATGGGCGCGCACAATGAGCTCGTCAACGGCGCGGTCATCGAGAGCACCACCTCAGGCTCCTTCCACGGCGCGAGAGTGTATTTCGACACCGTATCGGTCGGCTCGACCATCAACCTGATGCTTGCCGCTGTCAAGGCGGAGGGTCAGACCATCCTCGAGAATGCCGCCAAGGAACCGCATATCGTTGATTTGGCGAACTTCCTCAACTCTATGGGCGCCAACATCCGCGGCGCCGGTACTGACGTTATCAAGATCCGCGGCGTGGATTATCTGCGCGGTGTTACCTATTCCATCATCCCCGACCAGATCGAGGCGGGCACCTATATGGCTGCCGCCGCCGCGACCAGAGGCAAGATCACGATCCGCAACATCACCCCCAAGCATCTTGAGAGTATCAGCTCCAAGCTCATGGAGATGGGCTGTGAGATCGAAGAATATGATGAGGCGGTCATCGTAGACGCGACCAAGCGTCCGCTCAACCGCGTCAACATCAAGACGATGCCTCACCCCGGTTTCCCGACCGACTGCCAGCCGCAGTTTGTTGCGCTGCTGTCCACCGTCAAGGGAACCTCCATCGTGAATGAGAGCGTGTGGGATAACCGCTATCAGTATGTCAGCGAGCTCGTTCGCATGGGCGCGAAGATCTCTGTCGAGGGCAGACTCGCGATCATCGAGGGCGGTAAGCTGACCGGTGCTCCGGTCAAGGCGACCGACCTGCGTGCCGGCGCGGCGATGGTGATCGCCGGACTGGTGGCAGACGGTACCACAAGCATCTCGAACATCAATTACATCGAACGCGGCTATTCGGATGTGGTCACCAAGTTCCAGAGCTTAGGCGCGGATATCAAGAAGATCTATCTTCCCGATCACAAGCACATCGCGACAACAGCTTAATCAAAGATTTGAAAAAGCCACCTCAGGGTGGCTTTTCTAATGAGTAATGAATATGGATTAATGAACACTGAATAAACGGTGGGCTGTGTCCGCACCCGAATGGCAGTTTTTTGAAGGGATTTATACACCAATGGCTAAAATCGTACCGCTCTTCTCGTCGAGCAAGGGCAATTCCTATTACATACAGGGCAACGGCTCCGCGATCCTGATCGACGCGGGCCGCAACCTCAAGCAGATCGAGCTGGCGCTTTCGGCGAACGATCTTTCACTGCGCAACGTCAGCGCGATCTTTGTCACGCATGAACATTCCGACCACATCAGCGCGCTCAAGGTGCTGCTCAAGCGCTATGATATCCCGCTCTACGCCTCACGCGGTACGCTCGAATATCTGGCGCAAAACGACAAGGTGCCCGCGACGGCGAGCCTGAACGTGATCGAGGAAATGATCGAGACGGATGACTTTCGCGTACAGCGCGTCGCGACCTCGCATGACGCGGCGGAGCCCTGCGGCTACTTCATCACTACGCCCGACGGCAGGAGGGTGAGCGTCGTGACCGACACGGGTTATCTGACCGATGACGCGCGCACGGCGATCTCCCGCTCCCATCTCGCGGTCGTCGAATCCAACCACGATATCGATATGCTCCGCGAGGGCATGTATCCGTATATCTTGAAGAAGCGGATCCTGTCCGATAACGGACATCTGAGCAACGCCGCCTGCGCGGAGGCGATGCCCGATTTTGTCGGCGCGGGACTCACGCGGATCATTCTCGGACATCTGAGTGAAGAGAACAACACGCCGCACCTCGCGCTGAATGAAACGGTCGATTCGCTCAATCGCGCGGGAATGGTGCTGAACGCCGACTATACGCTGGACGTCGCACCCGTCGTCACCAACGGAAAATCCGTGATTTTTTGATGGCAGGGTGCGGTAATGTATCATATAACAGAAGGTAGTCTTTCGAGAGAAGGCAACCCTCCGAACAATTTGCCTCAGTCGGCAAATTGCCCACCTCCCTTAGAAAAGGGAGGCTGATAAGCGTACCGTATACAACAAAACCCTATAAAGGGTTGGGCGGGAGCAAGTCCCCGCCCTACAGGAGTGATCCCAATGCTTACGATCAATATCATCTGCGTCGGCAAGCTCAAGGAGCGGTATTGGCGCGACGCGGTCGAAGAATACAGCAAGCGAATGAAGCCGCTGTGTAAACTGAATATCGTGGAACTCAGTGAAGAGCGCGTGGGCGATGATCCGTCCGACGCGCAGATCAGGCACACGATCACTGCCGAAAGTGAGCGGATCTTGCAGAAGCTCGGCAAGGGCGACTATGTGATCGCGATGTGCGTGGAGGGTAAGAACATCAGCTCCGAGGAGCTGTCGCAAAGGATCGAGGAAACCTGCTTGACACACAGCACGATCGACCTGATCATCGGCGGCAGTTGGGGACTGAGCGATGAGCTCAAAGCGCGCGCGGATATGAATCTCAGCATGGGGAAAATGACCTTCCCGCATCAGCTGTGCCGCGTGATGCTGCTCGAACAGCTCTACCGCGCGTTCCAGATCAGTAAAGGAACAAAATACCATAAATAATGAGGAATTAGTAATTAGGAATGAGGAATTTCGGGAAAAGCGTGAACGCTTTTTGGATTCTATCAGCATAGAATGAAACGTTTCCGTTCCTCTTATCAATGGGTGTGGGCTTTGCCCTCCATTCATTCCTAATTCCTGACTCCTAATTCCTAATTAAATCGAGGTGAGAACATGGCATTTGACGGAATCATGATGACGATGGTGCGGCGCGAGATGAGCGATGTGCTGATCTCTTCGCGCGTCAGCCAGATCTATCAGCCGGCACGTGACGAATTGGTATTCGCTTTCCGCACTCAGGAGGGTACAAAGAAGGTGTTGATCCGCCTGTCGGATTCCGCGCGTGTGCATATCTCCGCCTGTTCCATCGAAAATCCTCCCGTACCGCCGATGCTGTGTATGCTTTTGAGAAAGCGACTCGGCGGCGCAAGGCTCAGCGATATCACCCAGCCGAAGAACGAGCGCGTGTTGTGTCTGCACTTTGAGGCGGTCAATGAGATCGGCGACCGTGAACAGCTGCGGCTGTATATCGAGATCATGGGACGGTATTCCAACGCCGTGCTCACCGACGGCGAGGACAAGGTGATCGATACGGTTCGCAGGATCGATTTTTCCGTATCCGAGGAGCGCGTATTGCTCCCGAAGATGCCGTATGAGCTGCCGCGTATGCAGGATAAGCTGTGTATCGAAGAATGTTCTCCCGAAGAGATCGTCGAGCGGATCGAGGCGCTGGGCGGCGATGACCGTGCGGTATTGAACACCATCCAAGGCACTTCGCCGATGGTCGCGCGCGAAATCTGTTTCCGCGCCTCTCAAAGCGATATGCTCACGCAGGTGCGGGCGCTCCAAGAGATGGTCACATCCGGCAGGGGAGAGCCGACCTTGATCGATAAGGCGGACGGCTCGCCGATGGATTTTTGCTTTATGGATGTGCGCCAGTACGAGGGCGCGCTGAATGTCCGACATTTCGATACCTACAGCGAGCTGCTCGACACCTTCTTTTCCGACCGCGACCGCATCGCGCGGATGAAGGCGAAATCCGCCGATATCGGCAA
>ONUI01000098.1 GCA_900320995.1 uncultured Eubacteriales bacterium | reverse complement strand
GCCATGAAGAAGTTGTTGACGTCGGTCTCGAGGTGCGTATCCTTCGCGTCGATGTTGATGATGATCTTCTTGCCTACGTTGTCGATGATGTCGATACCCTTGACGGTGTATCTGTCGGGATCTTCCTTCGCGGTCTTAGCCAGCTCGTTGAACTCGTTCTGATGAACGACTTCCATTCTGTAAACGACGGTACCGCGGATGCCGTTGCCGTTATCGTCGAATTTGCCGTTGTCCCAGTTGACAGCGCACATCTGGAAGGCGTATTCCTTGCCGACGGTGACGTCCTTCATCTCGCCGCCGTAGTATACGGTGCCGTCCTCAAATACGACAGCCATCTTCAGCGGAACGTCGATCCTCAGACCGGTCTTGCCCTCATCAGCGGGTTCATCGGGAGTGACGGGTTCGTCGGGCTGTGTTTCCTGCTTCTTGATGCGAGCCCATACGGACACGGTGCCCGCGGGAGCGGAGTAGGTCATATCGCCCTTGGTGCTCTCGACCTTGACGTTGGCAACGTCGGTGATCGCGGCAGCGCTCTCACCGAAGAACCATCTGTCGGAGGAACCGAAGTAATTGTCGTTGATGGACAGAGAAGCAGCGTCCTTATCGACCGCGTAATCGCCTGCTGTCGCCGCAAAGAGCTCAACATTGTCGCCGATCACGATGCGATCAGCCACAGGGATCGCGCCGTCTACGGGAGATTTCTGCTTGCTTGCGCCGATCGCGGTAGCCTGAGTCGCACAGATCGCGGTCACCTTGGCATTGCCGGTGATCTCGATGGTGCCGCCGGTATGAGAACCTCTGCCGGAGCCGATCGCGGCGCCGCCGGAGTTGATTTCGTTTCCTCTGCTGTCTGCGGAGATCGCGGTAACGTCAGCGTTGCCGCCGATCTTAACGTTGACTGTATAAGTATCTTTATTGTATTTGGAAGAGCTGCTGGTGCCGCGACCGCCGCCGATACCCGCGCCGCCGCAGGAACCGATCGCTACGACCTTGCCGCCGTTGATCTCGATGTCGGGTGCGGAGGAACCGTAGCCGCCGCCGATACCTGCTGCGAATGTACCGGGATCGTTTGCGTTGAGCGCAGCCAGATCGCTGTAATCAAAGCCCTGGTTCCATGCGGTAGCCGCATAGACCTCGCCGCCGTTGATGACGATACGGCCCGCGCTGTAATCGCCGACTGCCGCAACGCCGATCGCGCCGCCGCTGGTGCCGTATCCGGTACCGATACCCGCGCCGCACTCGTTGCCGTAAGCGTGGATCACGCCGCCGTTGATGGTGATGAGGTTCGCGTCAACATGATAGCCGGAGCCGATGCCGGAGCCTCTTCTGCCGGCAAAAGCGTTGATATAGCCGCTGTTGATGGTGATCTCGCCGACCTTGACTCTCTCTTCAGCCGGGATGTTGCGGTCGGTGCCGTAAGAACCGATCGCCGCGCCCCAAAGACCGCCGGTAACGTTCAGAGTGCCCTGACCCTCAAAGGTGACCTTGGAGCCGTACTCGACTTCGATACCGCAGGAATATGCGTTGGAGTCGCCCTCGATGGTATTGAAGCCCTCTAATACAAAGGTGACGTCGGAGTTGTTCTTGACCTTGATCGCGGAACGACCGGTGGAGAATACGCCCGCGTCGGCAAGAGTGATCTTGCCGGTAACGCCGTCGATATCGACCGCGTTGTAGTCGTTTTCATCGAGAACGTAGTCGCCGTTCTCGTTGATGGTGATCGTTTTGGAATCCCCCTCAGCCGCGTTTGCCGCCAGCGGGATCGCGGAAACCAGCAGGAAAATCGCCAGTAATACGGAAATAATCTTTTTCATCATAATCATCCTTTCTGATTTACCTTTTGCTTGGGTGATTAAAACTGATAATATCAAACCTTCAACCGCGTGACGCGGGATCGGGGTTTTGCTGATAATAAAAATAACCGCCTGCGCAGTTTCTTACACTCGTAAAAAACTATGCAGCCGGTCGGTCATATAGAATCGCTATTTAGACACCAGAGCTTTGCGTCCTCGCCTTTCAGCGAGTTTGCCCTTTTAATAGTATATTTAATTGTATCACAGATTTTCTCAAATTGCAATATCTTATTTACTAAAATTTTTATCATTCTTTTATGCAAAATCACTATAGAAGATGGCTTTTGCGCAACGGTTTTCATTCGCTCTGAGTCGGCGTTGTTTTGTGCAGTCATAATTGATGTGCTGGCGAAGGGAAAATCCCGGGGATCGCTTGACTTGCTCCCGACAATCGTTTATTATCAAAGCAGAGAAAAACCGCGATCCGGGCGAGGCTCAGATCGAAGTAAAGTGAGGAGATCATGATGTTTAACGCGAAACAAATCAAAAACGAGTGCGTACAGTGGATACGCGATTTCTTTGAAAAAAACGGCAAAGGCTGTAACGCCGTCGTCGGGATCTCCGGCGGAAAGGACAGCTCCGTTGTCGCGGCGCTGTGTGTTGAGGCGCTGGGCAAGGACAGGGTCATCGGCGTGCTGATGCCCAACGGTGAGCAGTCGGATATCGATAAGGCAAAGCTGCTGGTCGATACGCTCGGCATCAAGCATTTTATCATCAATATCAAGGACGCCTTTGACGGCGTGATGAATCAGCTGCCCTTTGAGCCGACGGAGCAGACCCGACAGAATCTGGCGCCGCGCATCCGTATGGCGACGCTCTACGCGGTTTCTCAGAGCCATAACGGCAGGGTTGTGAACACCTGCAACCTCAGCGAGGACTGGGTCGGCTACTCCACCCGCTACGGCGACAGCGTGGGCGATTTCAGCCCCTGCTCCTATCTGACGGTCGATGAGGTCAAGCAGATCGGCAGACTGCTCGGACTGCCCGCGGAATTAGTGGACAAGGTCCCATCCGACGGGTTGTGCGGTCAGACCGATGAGGAAAAGCTCGGCTTTACCTACGCGGAGCTGGATCGCTACATCCGCACCGGCGAGATCGAAAATCCCGTCAGCAAGGAACGCATCGATCGCCTGCATAAGATGAATCTGTTCAAGCTGCAGCTCATGCCCGCCTTTGATCCGGGGCTGACGACTGTTGAGCCGTGAGCCGCAATACATTATCATAACAAAAAGCAGCAGTAGCATAACCGTTACTGCTGCTTTTTTCAAGCTCTAATCATCGTTTCTCAACAAAATCACTTTTCCGATGGCGTCGGGGGCGCTTATTCCGGCGACTTTGCGCTGGATCCATGTCGCGTCAAGGATCGTGACTTTCTCGTCAAGGTCAACATCCGCCAATTGAAGCGCCTTTCTCGATAAGCCGATCATTTGGCAATCAAAGCGCTGGATCGTGACGGTGATCTCATTGTTGAGGTCGGCGTCGCCGATCAAGCCCTCCGTCACGGTGTCGGCGGGAATCAAGAACGCTTTGATGGGGAGATTATCGACCTGAAAATCCTTTTTGCCGTTCGGATACCTCGCGTCGATCGCTTCCTGCGAATATCCCCGTGTCGCTTTGCTGAAGAAATACGATTCCGCCTCTTCCTTCAACCGGGAAAAATCCTGCCAGCCCTTGCCTTGTCCCTGATCGATGAAGCTCTCGCCTTCGTTGATTACCGAGCGGATGACGGCGCCGCTGCTCGCAAAGAAATTTGTGCAGACGCTGACAGAGATCGGCATATAGCTTCCTTCATCATCTCTCGTTACCTGTGAGATCACGATCGAATAGCGCGTGCCCTTTTTCAAGAAATATTGTTTTTGCAGATCGATACGCTGATAACCCGCGTATTCCTTGAACACCTCTCCGCTTTCGAGCAGCTCGCCCGAATCCGGATCGTCGGTGATGTTCGCATAGACCTTGTAGGTGATCGAGGACATCGGGTTGCAAATCATGGAAGAGATCTGGTAGAGATATCCGTCTTCCTCGGCGGTAAAGATATTCGCGGCGCGTGAAGTAGTGTAGCTGAGCTCTCTATAGGCGACATCCTGCATCAGATCATACTGGTCGCAGTTCAGCTCGTAGAACTCGGTTTCATCATCGTCGTAAAAGGAGAAGGTGATGGGGGTGCAGATGCTGTGATCGTAATAGGACAGGTAGAAGTAGCCGCTGTCGTTGACGCCCCATTTGTTAGCGTTCGGGCTTTGATAGACGGGGTCGCCGTACTGTGTTTGACCCGCGGTGCGGCGATCCTCATCCGTCAAAGAGCCCCAGCTGTTCTTGACGATAAAAGCGCCGTTTTCGGGCGGGGTACTGCCCGCGACCGTTTCTCCTTCGACCGTTCTGGTGAAGTTTTCTTTGGCATAGTTATCGTCATAGCCGACGATCGTGACCAGATGGTTCATCTGTGTGGGCCCGTTGTAGTACTGCGCCCAATTCTTGGTGTTCAGATATCCCTCGTCGTTCATATCCTCGTTGGGGCGACTTTGATCCGCGAGCATACCGATGGATACGCCTCTGCCCTTGGACAGCTCGGATTTGATCGCCGCGACGCCGGAGCGATCGAACTGATATTCTCCCTCGTCATCCATTGTGCACGGACTGGGGAGGACAAAGCTGCTCTTGAAATACGCCTCGATCTCGGGAGAACGATAGGCGGCGGTATTGGGCAGCGTCCAGTCGTCAGCCGCGGAATACCCCGGCTGAGCAAGTGCGCTTCTGTAATAATTCATATCCTGCAGCCAGTTGTTTTCAAACCACGCGTCAAAATCATCCACGGAATCGATAACGCCGGAGTTGACAAAAGCCTGCGCATAACGCTTCGTTTCACGATATACCCTTGTTTTGCGCAGGGTCGCCAGCTCTTCGCTGACCTCGTCGGGGTCGGAGTTGCGCCAGTGGTTCTTTCCGACATAGACATAGGGGTATTCGCCGTTGACCGATGTGCTCTCGTCAACGGGGCCGAATCCCGATGCGTAGAAATTCACGCCGAAAAGCGGATTTCCCGCAATATCATACGCAAAATTGCGGTCGATCGATTCAGCCGCGGAAAGATCGAAGCCTTCGCCGACCTGCGACGCGGGGATCGAGCCCGCCAGTACGTCGTCCTGCGTCAAGGCGTGGTGCATATACCAGCTGATGTATTTTTCCGAAAAATCGACCTGATCGTTCACTTCGCCCGTCGGCACGCCCATGTCGTTCTCGTAGAGATAAGAGATCTCCGCCGCGCCCGCCATCGCGAACGCCCAGCAGGAGCCGTAGGGATTCTGGAGCTTGACGGGGGTGACATAGTTCTTGCCGTTATAATCACGCAGATCGAGCTTGACCGGCAGATCCCTTTCGAGATCGAGGAGCTTTTGCCGGTCGCTTGCGGAATCGGCGTTAAAAACACCGTCATTGCTGCTTTCTGCTGTCAGCGCGATGTCTTTTTCGACCGCGCGGGCGGATAACCCGACAGCACAGCAACATCCGATGATCATGGATAACGCTAACAATAAACTGAGAGCTTTTTTCGTCAACATATTGATCTCCTTTCGCGGGTTTGTGTCTGCCTGTACTTTCGGTTTATTTTATCATATCGTGATAAAATATGCAAGAGATACGATCGGTGAAACAGGCTGTATCCCGCGTTGCGTAAGCTCGCTGTTTTTCGTAATGAAATACATAAAAAAGTATCGACATTTTATTATTGTTATGCTATGATACCCGTAGATTGAGATGCTGAATTTATCCATATGTATGCAATGGACCCGTCAGAGCTTGGATAGGAAAGGGGATAGACTATGAACAGACTGCAGGCGAATCTCTGTCTGATCTGCGTTACGATGTGCTGGTCGACAGAGGTCATCATCTTTGCCTGTATTCCCGACAGTGTTCTGCCGTTTGCGACGACGTTTATCTGCAACGCGATCGCGTCGGTGATCCTTTCCGCCTGTTTTTTCAAGCGCATCGGAAACGAACTGCGCCGATCGAAAAAGAAACTCATTCTGCGGTGTTTGGTGCTGGGAGCGCTCAACTGCACCTATAATACCCTGTATCTCTACGGCTTGAACTATTTTGATGTTTCTTCGGGAGCGTTCACCTTCTCGATGACGGTGGTGGTACTGCCCGTCGTACTGTTTACGCTGAGAAAGAAGGTCAAGGTCAAAACATGGGTATCCGTTGCCCTTGTCCTGCTGGGGATCGTCAGCGCGCTGGGCGAGAATGTAGCGAACATCAATCCTACGGGGCTTTTCCTGATGTTTATGGGATGTCTCGTGCGTGCCGTCTTTATTGTGAAGCTCAACGATTTTGCGCGCGAACACGATTCCGTCACGCTCTCAACCTTTATTTCCATCTTCGTTTCCGTCTTTAGCTTTATCATATGGTTCGCCCTCCAGCCGTCGACCTTCAGCGCGATCCCGTGGTCGGGTACGATCGTCGCCAGCCTGTTCATCTATGCGTATTTTATCGTCGCGTTCGCGCAGACGTTGAATATCTTCGCGCAAAGGCGGGCTACCGCAACGGAGGCGACCATCATCTACGCGCTCGAGATCGTCTTTTCGCTGATATGGGGCGCCGTCCTGCCGGAAACGCTGATCGAACGCACGATCCCGACCGCGTTTCAAATCATCGGAGCGCTGCTGATCGTAGCGGGCAGTGTGATCGAGATCGTTGACTTCAAAGGAAAAAGGAGGCTTGTCAATGGCGCTGAAAACCGCTAACATTCCCAAACCCGTGAAGCTATGCGCCCTGACGGTCATCCTGGTCTTGGTTTATCTGGTCATCGCGATCCCGTTCAAGGTCATGAGCGTCATTCCCGGCTTCACCGATATCCGTCCGGTCATGCTGCTGAAACCGGTTTTCGGCATCTTCTTCGGGATCCCGGGCTGTATCGCCTTTGCGATCGGCAATCTGATAGGGGATATCATGAGCGACAGCCTGAGGTGGTCGTCTATCGCTGGCTTCGCGGCGAATTTTCTGGGGCCGTTCGTATTTTATGTGTTCTGGCGATGGATCTCCAAAGAGCCCTTTTCGACGAGGACAGGGAAAAGCCTGCTCAAGCTGACGGCGGTCGTCATCGTATCCTCGGTGATCGAAGCTCTCATCATCACGCCCGCGGTCAAGCTGATCTATCCGGATATCGATTTCGGCTTGTTCGCATTGATGGTGATGATCAACGGAACGGTCTTTCCGCTGTTCCTCGGTATCCCTCTGATGATACTCATGCAGGAGGAGCTGCACATGAATCCGATTTGTCATAAAAATAACGTGGATATGTCATGATTTAGGAGCAAAGGATGAAAAAAAGCTCGAAAAAACGCTCTTTGATTTTTATCATTCCGGCTGTGATACTGGTCGGACTATTATGCTATGCGGTGATCAACGCGCTGTGTATTTATATCCCGCAGGAAAAAGCGCAAAAAAGCTATCGAGATCTGAAAGAGAGCGTCCGTATCGTTGAGGACGGCGCAAAAAGTCAGGATCCATCATCGTCGTGCGGCGCCGATACGAGCGGCGCGGATCACACCGGTGAGGGAGAGGCGATAACGGAATATGATTTCAAAAGCCTCAACCGCTATAATCCCGATTATGTCGGATGGCTCACCATCGACGATACGGTGGTCGATTATCCCGTGATGAAGTCGTCCGAGAATGATCCCGAATTCTACCTTCACCGTGATTTTTACGGCAACTATTCGGTTTCGGGCTGTCTGTTCATCGGCGAAAAGTGCAACAGTGAATCCAAAAGCTTTGTGATCTACGGACATAATATGAATAACGGAAGTATGTTCGGCGCTTTAGATGAGTACTATGACTATGAGTATGCGGAGAAGCACCGCGATATCCGCTTTTATGTCAACGGCAAAGAGCGTATCTACCGTGTCTTTGCCGCGTTCCAGACCAAGGTTTACGGCGACCGCGACGATGTGTTCAAGTATTATGAGGCTGTGGGAGATCTGAGCCAAGCCGAATATGATCAGACGGTCGAGAACGTCAGGGCACTGTCGGAGCCGAAGCTCCCTGACGCGCCCGCGTATCCGGCACAGCTGATGTTCCTGTCGACCTGCAGCTATCACACCGACGACGGCAGGTTCGTGGTAGCCGCTTACAGAGTGTCATAACAGAGATTCTTCCGCGCTGCGGCAGAATCAGCAAGGTGCGAGGACCCGCCAAGCGGGTCCTTCAGTTTGTCGAAAAAGTATATAAGTTAGGAACAGTACGTCTATCATCCTCCCTCTGACGAGGGAGATGGGCTCGCTTGCGAGCTCGGAGGGAGAGATAACAAAGCGTTACAGAAACACGCCGATGATGGACTCAAGCCGCATAATCAGTATCAATCATTACTCAAGGTATTGAGCCATACGTTTGCATGCTATTATACAGTTGCGTTATCTCTCCCCCGCGAACATAAGCAGATCACTCTTTATATGATTCTGCCCGCATGCCCCCTCGTCAGAGGGGGCCGAAAATGATGCAGTGCCCCCGTGACACGCGTGTCCGTCAGAGGGGGCTGGAAAGGTTTTTCTACAGCCTGAAGGACCCGTTTTGCGGGTCTTTTTTGTGCGACTTCAACAAAAACTTCATCGCTTTAGCGTTTTAAAACATCAAAATATCAAAAAAACAACGGTATTATACAACTCGTACAAAAAATGTTGACAATTCTGTAGAACTGTGATATATTTTATTTTAAGTATCTATAATTGGTTTATCGTGAGGGAAAATGTCTGATAATAATACTCAACCCGCGCAGGCCGTGACCGATCCTTCCGAAAAGGAAACTGACGTTCGGAATTCGGAGACAATGCCTGATAAAGCAGAGCAAAGCGCTGAGAAAAAAGAAGAGCAAAACGCTGAGAAAAAAGCGCCGAAGAAGAAGCAGACGAAAAAGAAAAAAACGACGGCGCAGCTGCTGACAGGTTTCCTGATCAAGCTCGCGGCGATCGCGCTGGCGATCTGGCTGCTGTTCACCTTTATCTTGGGGCTTGTCATCCATTACGGCAACAATATGCACCCTGCGATCCGTGACGGCGATCTGATCATCAGTCTGCGGGTGCAGCGTCCGTTCCTCAACGCCGCCGTTCTCTATGAGCATGACGGAAAGATGTGTCTGGGCAGAGTAGTCGGAATGCCCGGCAATACCATCGATATTTCCGATATGGGCGCGCTGACCGTCAACGGTACCGCTCCCGCGGAGGAGGTCTTTTATCCGACCTATCGCAGTGAGACCTCCGATATCAGTTATCCCTATACCGTAGGCGAGGATCAGGTATTTATCCTCAATGATTTTCGTGACGATACGAACGACAGCCGTACGTTCG
>ONUI01000131.1 GCA_900320995.1 uncultured Eubacteriales bacterium | reverse complement strand
CCCATACCCATGATGATCGGATCGACCGCATGGGTGTGGTTGGAAGCCAGAATATAAGCGCCCTCAGCCGGCACATTCTCTGCGCCGATATACTTCATGCGATATTTGAGCTGAAAGAAAGGCAGTAAAAAGCCTCTCCAGAAAAAGTAAAAATGATTGCGTTTTTTCATAGTCTTTCCCTCATGATTCCTAAGAGTTTATTGACCGAGGTCTCCAGATCCTCTCCCGAGGTATCGACGTTGATCGCGTCATCCGCGGGCTTTAAGGGAGCGATATCACGATGGGAATCGGCGTAATCACGCGCGATCACATCCGATAAGATGTCCTCATACTTGACGTCCATACCCTTTTCGATCAGCTCGTCATAGCGGCGGCGGGCTCTGCATTCGGGTGACGCCGAGAGAAAGATCTTGATCTTCGCGTCGGGTAAAACGACCGTGCCGATATCTCTGCCGTCCATGATGACATTATTGGTATGCGCCATATCGCGCTGCAGATCGAGCAGGTAGGCTCTGACCTCGGGGATCGCGGAAACAGCGGACGCCATCATCGAGATCTCGGGCGTGCGGATCAAACCGCTGACGTCCTCACCGTCGAGCAGTACGATCTGCTCCTGACGATCATTGAACGCCAACGCCACCTTGATCTCGGGCAGCATTGCGATGATCTGCTCCTTATCCTCAGCGATCAGTCCGCGTCGAAAAGCCGCTAGACCGATGGTACGGTACAAAGCGCCGGTATCTACATAAATATAGCCGAGTTCCTTTGCGGCAAGACGCGCGATAGTCGATTTTCCGGCACCGGCGGGGCCGTCGATAGCAATAGCGATAGACATAGTGTTCTCCTTCATATAGTTAATGATTATTGTTTATCAAAAGATCCTCAGTCACTTTGCGCGGCGGATTCTCCGGCAAGTCTGCCGGTGCAGTAGGCGATCTGCAGATTGAAGCCGCCGGTATAAGCGTCGAGATCCAAAACCTCACCCGCGAAATATAAGCCGCTGATCAGCTTGCTTTCCATCGAACGCGGGTCGATATCCTTGACGTCCACGCCGCCGTGGGTCACGATCGCCTCATTGATCGGGCGGAAAGCGTGGATCCTTACGCTGAAATGTTTGATTTGTGAGAGCAGTGATTGACGCTGAAAAGCAGTAACGGTGTTACACTTCGTATGCGGCACGATTCCTGCACGATCAATGATGATGGGGATCAGCTTTTTCGGGAGCAGCTTACCCAAAGAATTGATGATATCCTTGTTGGCGAACTCAGCAAAATCACGCAGGATGCGTTTATCCAAGGTAAAATCATCCAAAGCGGGCTTCAGATCAATGTATGCCGTATAACGTCCGGGGGACATAGCGCGCATGTGAGCGCTGGCGGATAAAACGAGCGGTCCGGAAATGCCGAAATGCGTGAACAGCATCTCCCCCATATCGGAATAGACTTCTTTATCAGTCGTATTATCGATCACGGAAAGCCGTACATTTTTCAGGGATAACCCCTGCAGTTCCGGAATATCTTCATCCTCTGCTGTCAATGGAACCAGTGACGGCAAAAGCGGTGTGATCGTATGCCCGGCGGATTTCGCGAAGGTATATCCGTCGCCGGTGGAACCGGTCGCGCGATAGGACATGCCGCCGCAGGTCACGATCACCTTGTCGGCAAGTAAATCTCTGTCCTGAAAACGAACGCCTTTGACAGAGCCGTTCACGATCAAAAGTCCTTTGACCTCCTGATGGACAATCTGTACACCCAACTCCGTTAAATATTCATACAGCGTATCGACTACATCCATCGCCTTATCGGATACGGGAAACACACGATTGCCGCGCTCCACCTTTGTCGCCAAGCCTTGATCCTCAAAGAAAGCGACGGTATCATAGCACGAAAAACGGTTGATAGCACTGTATAAAAAGCGCGGATTCGCCGTCACATGCGCGATAAAGGTCTCGTTATCACAGAAGTTGGTGATATTGCAACGGCCTTTACCGGTGATGGCGAGCTTGCGACCAACACGTTGGTTTTTTTCGACGATGACAACATCAGCGCCGTTTTCAGCGGCGGCGCCTGCCGCCATCATCCCCGCGGGACCTGCGCCGATCACCAGAACTTTTATCTTTTCGGTTTGTTGATTACTCATGATCTGGTACTGTCGATCCGGTTGCCGGCGTAGACATTCTGCTCTCTCCACACCTCTTCCAGATCGATAAACGTCTTTTTGATATCTTCCTTGCGTTCGATGACGATCGCCACCAACAGGGCGTTGATCAGGCTCAGCGGCGCTACCAATGTATCGACGACCGAAGCGATATCGGATCGTGCCAACAGCACTTCATCCGCGTCCTTGACGACGGGCGCGACCATGCTGTCGGTGATGGCGACGACCTCGGCGCCGCGCTCATGCGCAAAGCTCATCGCGTCGACCGCCATTGCGGAATAACGCGGAAAGCTGATGCCGATCATCACATCTTCCTCAGAGATACGGAACAGCTTTTCATAGGTGGTCGTCTTTGATGTTGAATTCAAAATATGAACATTGCCGAAGATCAGATCCAGATAATACGCAAAGAAGTTCGCGATATAGGAAGAAGATTTCGCGCCGAACACATAGATATGACGCGCGTTGATGATCGCGTCAACGGTCTTTTTGAAATCCTCACGCGACACCTCGTCGATGGTGCGGCGGATCTTGTCGATATCCTGATTCAGAACGCTCTCAACGACGTCGGAATCACCGATACGGCCGGTGGTCACCTCGATGCGCTGAACGGAATTCAGCTTGTCGCGGATCATTTCCTGCATCGCCTTTTGCAGATACGGAAAGCCGTCATATCCGATCTGTGTCGCAAAGCGCACGACCGTACTCTCGGATACTCCGACCTCTTCGCCTAACTTGGCGGCAGTCATGAACGCGGCGGAGTCATAATGCTCCTCGATATAATCAGCGATCTTGCGCTGACCTTTGGAAAAATCCTTGCGGGATAAATCGATTCTGACTAATAGATTTGATAACATTGTCATCACACTCCTCTGACATCCGACCCGGGATAAAGAAGGATCTTAGAGATCGAACGCCGAAACACTTTCATTTTATCATATAATCCTGCAAAATACAATGTTATAATCTACAAAATACAGAAAAAATGAAGTATACTATTCGTGTGATTTCAAATTTCGAGGTCATTCGTCGTCATTTCTCTCCAGCGGGATCCGCTGATACACCTCCGCGACCTTATCACGCATCCACAGCGCGGGTGTGATACGCAGTGAGTAACCAAAGCCGCAGTCACACGCCCAATCAAAGGGCTTTGCCTGCGGGAGTCCGTATACCGCCAACAGGATATTCATCACGCCGCCGTGGGTGATGATCGCCGCGTCGGTCGTGCCGGTCTGCATCAGACCGTTGACGATGCTTTCAAACATCACACAGATCCTGCGGGTAAAATCGGCGGTGCTCTCCCCTCTCGGCGGCTTCACCTCATTATCGCCCGCAAGCCATTTGGCAAAATCAGGATCGCCCTTGAGCTCATCGGCGGTATGATTCTCCCATTCACCAAAGTGACATTCCATCAGCTGATCGATCGTCAGCGGCGTGATATGGGGATACAAAATCTTGGCGGTCTGCGTACAGCGCTTCAAGGGAGAAGTAAACACGACTTTCGCGTAGGGATAATCCATAGCGGCATCCAACTTACTTAAAGCTGCTTTCCCCTCTTCTGACAAGGGAACGTCGGTCGTGCCGATATACCTCCCCTGCAAGGTAGGACTGATCGCGCCGTGACGAATAAAATGGATATAATAGGATTGCATTTTTGCCTCCGTACTTTACAAATGGTAATAACTGTATTATACTGATAGTATAAACAAATAGATCAAACTCGGAAAGGTCGATACCATGAACAAGGATTTTTCACGTAATCTGACATTCTTAAGGAAAGAGAAGAAGCTCACGCAAAAACAGGCTGCTCAGGAGCTGGGCGTGTCTCAGGCGTTGTTATCGCATTACGAAAAAGGGATCAGGGAATGCGGTCTGGATTTTCTGGTCAAAGCGGCGGATTATTATAATGTCAGCTGTGATTACCTGCTCGGCAGGACTGCGGATCGTGATTATGAGATCAACGAACCGGTCATTGAGAGATCCACACGCAAGCAAAGCGCGGCGCAGGTGGTCAACCGCAGACTGATTGCCAACATGGTCAACGTCATCTATGACTTTGCCGCCACCGCCAAAAACCGCAAGCTAGACAGAACCATCAACAACTATTTCATGATCATGCTGTACCGCGTGTTCAGAAGATTGTATTCGGCGAATCGGAAGAATCCGACCGAGCTCTTCACCGTACCCAAGGAGGTTTACAGCGGATACGCGTACGCGGTCATGGACAAGTATTACACCGATATCGGGAGCATGACCGACAAAGACAGCGCCGGTTATCTGACGGCGTTTGAGAATCTTTCGGCTTCTCCGGATCAACTGGCGGATGATTATCCCGAGACCGCGGGCGAAATTTTCAATGTCATCCAGCAGGCGGAAAACAGCATCCACAAGCTGAAATTATAAAAAGAATAGCCGATAAAAATCAACAGGTGGGTAGCATATTACCCACCTGTTTTTTCTTAGGATGAAGAGAGTTGAACCCCAATTGGTTTATAGCGGTAGATTTTCGCCTGCTCTTCGTCAAAATCCTCGTGAATACGCCAGTATTCACTCCGGCTTTTCCTCGACCAGACAAAAATCTACTCGCTATAAACTGCTTCGCACCGAGAATGAGATCATTTTTCATGGATTTCTCGGTGCAGAGGAGGAGTAACCCTGACGGGTTGCGATCG
>ONUI01000130.1 GCA_900320995.1 uncultured Eubacteriales bacterium | reverse complement strand
ATTGCACGAATGGTTCTCCCCGATATCATCGCCTTCTTTGAGACCGAGGAAGGACAAAAAGAGTTTGAAGCATGGAGACAGGAGCAAGAGCTCTTGAAGCAACAGGACGAAGAACAGACCGACTGTGGGCCGGTGATCGGACAGATGTAAATCTCTCATAGAGAGCATAAAAACAGACAGGGAGCGTCAAAACTCCCTGCCTGATTCAATTATACGGATATAGCTCATATTCAGATAAAATCACGGAAAATGAGAAATCCGAAACAGTCACCAACGATGACGATTTCGGATTTGCTCTGCTGTGGTGGGCCATCAGGGACTCGAACCCCGGACCGACCGGTTATGAGCCGGTTGCTCTAACCAACTGAGCTAATGGCCCTTGTGCCGCGGCGTCATTTCAGACGTCGTTATGATTGCTTTACAGCCCAATCATTATAGCAAGTTATCCCTCGTTTGTCAACACGAAATTTGTGTTGCCGTCGATGGAAAAACGGCGTATCAATCGGGTGTTTCAGCTTTCTTTTCTACAGTGTCATCCTCGGGAGAGGAGCCGCTTTTCACTGCCTTTTTCATGTCCTTTTTTTGCGCAGGCGCTCGAAAATCGTGTGGGGCTCTTCTTTTGAGGGCTGTTTCCCGATCACATTGATCTCGATGGTATCGCCCTCGCGGGCGTCGGGGCAAAGCGCTGATGACAGCTTGTATGTATTCTCGTCATCCGCTTCTACGATCACGATGTTTTCTTCGATCCTGTCAATGATCACTCTCATGCTATCACCTCAAAAATACTTTTCAATAATACTTTACACTGTGCAGAAATCTTTGTCAACCGTATTGTATTCGTGCTCCGCATGGTGTATAATAAAAACAGCAGAACGATCACGGATGATACGAGAGCTTTTGGAGAAAGAGGCGTTCGGTATGGTAGAGATCTATTACGGTGAAGCAAACGGAAAAACCAGACTATGTACCGGGACGGCGATCAGAGCGGCGCTGAAAAAGAAGAACGTTTTGATGGTGAGCTTCGGCGAGGATTATGACGACTACAGCGGGCTGTTTGAGATCGCGCCGCATATCACGCGTCTGACGCTGCCCGCGAACGCCGGCGTGCGCGAATACTTTGATCACGCGGCGCGTATCGCGATGACGTTCCGCTACAGCGTGCTGATTCTGGACGGTGTTTTTGACAGCGTGGAAAAGCAGCAGCTCAGCATCTCGGAGGTGGATGAGTTTTTGTCCAACGCTCCCGACAGTCTGGAGATCATCTGTACCGGTGAGAAGGTACAGGAGCGGTTTTTGAAGATCGCGGACGAGATCGTTGAATTGAGAAAAGGATAAGATTTGAGTGAAGCGGAGAGAGATCTTTCCGCTTTTTTACGTTGTAAGCCCGAAAACGGCTTTTTGGGGGCGGTTCTGACGGTGCGGATTCCCGGATTTTTTCACAAGAGAATAATGACGAAAGATTTTGGTCATATTCACCAGAATTTATGCGCTATTAGAAGAATAAACCTATTTGACAGACCCACCCTCGTATGGTAAAATACAGACAACAAATCTTTAAGGCGATACTGTGATATCGACAAGATCTGATAATTTTGATACGGGTCGAAGGACCCGGGATTTTGCGTGTGTTGCCTCGCCTTGGGTGGGGCTTTTTGATTAGTATTCGGGATGATTTTCCCGTAAACGATTGTCATTGCTAGGAGTCGGCAACCAAACGGACGACGCGGCAATCTCAACTGATGTTTTGATATGACGAAAGGAGCATCCCGATATGAGCGGTATGAAGGTATATGCTTGTAAGAGAATCGAAAAAACTGACGTTTTGCCCTCGGTCGACAGTGCGCTTTTCTGCCCTGAGGACTTTTCGCAGTGCTCCGATAATATTGTTGTCTTTCCCGGCTTTTGTGATGTGCATGTGCATTTTCGCGAGCCGGGATTTTCTTATAAAGAAAAAATCGCCACCGGATCGGCGGCCGCGGCACGCGGCGGATACACTGCCGTCTGCACGATGCCGAACCTGGATCCCGTGCCCGACAGCGTTGAAAATCTGCGCCGTCAGCTCGATATCATCGAGCGTGACGCGGTGATCGACGTCTTGCCCTACGGCGCGATCACCGTGGGCGAGAGGGGAGAACAGCTTGCTGACCTCGAAGGGATGGCAAAGGATGTCGTCGCCTTCTCTGATGACGGCAGAGGTGTGCAGGATGCAGCGATGATGCGCGAGGCGATGACAAGAGCAAAAGCGCTCGGGAAGTTGATCGTCGCGCACTGCGAGGACAACAGCCTGCTGCACGGCGGCTATATCCATGACGGCGACTACGCCAAGGCGCACGGTCACCGCGGGATCTGCTCACAGAGCGAGTGGGGTCCGATTAAGCGTGATATCGAGCTGTGCCGTGAGACCGGCTGCGGCTATCATGTGTGCCATATCTCAACCAAAGAGAGCGTGGAGCTGATCCGTCAGGCGAAAGCCGAGGGTGTGGACATCACCTGTGAGACCGCGCCGCATTACCTTGTGATGGACGACAGCGATCTCAAAGAGGACGGACGCTTCAAGATGAATCCGCCGCTGAGAGATAAAGCCGACCGCGATGCGCTGCTGCAAGGGATCAAGGACGGCACGATCGACATGATCTCCACTGATCACGCGCCGCACAGCGCGGAGGAAAAGGCGAGAGGATTGGAAAAGTCCGCCTTTGGTATCGTCGGTATCGAGACCGCGTTCCCGGTGCTGTATACGAAGCTCGTCAAGACCGGGTTCATCACGATGGACAGGCTGATGGAGCTGTTGGTGTTCAACGCGCGCGAGCGCTTTAATATTCCGCTAAAGAAAAATGATTACACGATTTGGGATCTCGATAAAGAGTTCACCGTTGATCCCGCCGACTTCCTGTCGATGGGCAGGGCGACGCCCTTTGAGGGCTGGAAGCTCAGCGGCGTGTGCCTGATGACCGTCAAGGACGGCGTGAAAGTGTACAGCATATAAACCGTAGGGACGGTCATTGACCGTCCGCGGACGAGCAATGCTCGTCCCTACAAATTTGTTTGATAGATTGATATAGATGAAAATTTGGAGGTATGAAAAATGGCAAAAAGAACAGATGTGAAAAAGGTACTCATCATCGGCTCGGGACCTATCGTCATCGGTCAGGCTGCCGAGTTCGACTACGCCGGCACTCAGGCGTGTCTGGCGCTGAAAGAAGAGGGCTACGAGGTCATCCTGTGTAACTCCAACCCCGCGACCATTATGACGGATACTCAGATCGCGGATAAGGTCTATATGGAGCCGCTCACCCTCGAGTATATCGCGAAGATCCTTAGATTCGAGCGTCCCGACGCGATCGTCCCCGGTATCGGCGGACAGACGGGTCTGAACCTTGCGATGCAGCTCGAGCGCAAGGGCATCCTCAAGGAATGCGGCGTACAGCTGCTCGGCACATCCTCCGAGAGTATCGAGCGCGCTGAGGACAGAGAGCTGTTCAAGGAAATGTGCGAGAGTATCGGCGAGCCGGTCATCCCGTCACAAATCACCTACAATCTTGACGAGGCAAAGAAGGCTGCCGCGGAAGTCGGTTATCCTGTCGTTCTGCGTCCCGCGTTCACCCTCGGCGGTACCGGCGGCGGCTTCGCCGACAACGAAGCTGAGCTCTTGGAGATCGGTAAACAGGCATTTGCCCTGAGTCCCGTCCATCAGGTGTTGATCGAAAAGTCCGTCAAGGGTTATAAAGAGATCGAGTTCGAGGTCATGCGTGACTCCAACGACACCGCGATCACCATCTGCGGTATGGAGAACGTCGACCCTGTCGGCGTCCACACCGGTGACAGCATCGTTGTCGCGCCGATCCTTTCACTGAATGATCAAGACCTCAAAATGCTGAATGATTCCGCGATCAAGATCATTCGTGAGCTGAAGATCGAGGGCGGCTGTAACGTCCAGTTCGCGCTGAATCCGAATTCCAGCGAGTATTACCTGATCGAGGTCAACCCCAGAGTTTCACGTTCCTCCGCGCTCGCTTCCAAGGCGTCGGGTTATCCGATCGCCAGAGTCACCGCGAAGATCGCCATGGGTATGGCACTTGAGGAGATCCCTGTAGCGGGCGGTACGGCGGCGATCGAGCCGAGCCTCGATTATATCGTCGCGAAGTTTCCGCGTTTTCCGTTTGATAAATTTGCCGACGCGCCCAACACCCTCGGCACCCAGATGAAGGCGACCGGCGAGGTCATGGGCATCGGCTCCACACTCGAGGAGTGCTGTCTGAAGTCTGTTCGTTCGCTGGAGACAGGCGTGTGCCACTTCCACCTCGCGAAGTTCGATTCCTTCTCCGACGACGAGCTGTTTGACTATATCAAGGAGTTCAAGGATGACAACGTCTACGCGGTGTTCGAGCTGCTCCGCCGCGGTACTTCGATCGAGAAGCTTCACGAGATCACCATGATCACCGAGCTGTTCCTTGAGAGCTTCAAGAAGATCGTCGATATGGAGGGCACCTTAAAGGCAAACAAGGGCGATATCGAGACCCTCAAGGCCGCCAAGATCATGGGCTTCTCCGATGAATACATTTCCTCGCTTTGGGAAACTCCCGAGGTCGAGATCTACAACACCAGAAAAGCAAACGGTATCACCCCGATCTTCAAGATGGTCGATACCCTGCATACCGGCAAATATATCGCGTATCTCTACTCGTCCCATCGTGCTCGGCGCGGGTCCGATCCGTATCGGTCAGGGCGTTGAGTTCGACTACTCTACCGTTCACGCGGTACAGACCATCCGTCGCGCGGGTTATGAGGCGATCATCATCAACAACAACCCCGAGACCGTTTCGACCGACTACACCACCGCCGATAAGCTCTACTTTGAGCCGCTGACTCCCGAGGATGTCATGGCGATCATTGATTTTGAACAGCCCGAGGGCGTTATCGCTTCTCTGGGCGGTCAGACCGCCATCAACCTCGCGCAGCCGCTCATGGATCGCGGCGTGAAGATCATCGGCACCGACTGCGCCGCCATTGAACGCGCCGAGAACCGTGACAGTTTCAACGCAATCATCAAGGAGCTCGGCATCCCGCAGCCCGCGGGTCAGGCGGTCACATCGATCGAGGAGGGCGTCAAAGCTGCTGCTGAGATCGGTTATCCCGTGCTCGTCCGTCCGTCCTTCGTACTCGGCGGCAGAGCGATGCAGATCGTCAGCAAAGAGGAAGACCTCAGACATTATCTGAAAACCGCTGTTGAGATCGACGAGGATAAGCCTGTTTTGGTCGATAAATACATCATGGGTAAGGAGGTCGAGGTTGACGCCATCTGCGACGGTATCGACGTGTTCGTACCCGGTATCATGGAGCTGGTAGAGAGAACAGGCGTTCACTCCGGCGACTCTATCTCCGTTTATCCCTCTTTCTCTATCAGTGATAAAGTTAAGGGTATCATCCTGCAATACGCTAAGAAGCTCGGTAAAGCCATCGGCATCATCGGTCTGTATAATATCCAGTTCATCGTAGTCAACCCGAGATCATCGAGAACCGTTCCGTTCCTGTCTAAATCCACAGGTTACAGCCTCGCGGATATCGCGACCGAGGTCATCCTCGGCAAGTCACTCAAGGAGCAGGGTATCTTCCAGCTCTATCCCGAGGAGAAGAAGCGCTACTACGTCAAGGTTCCGGTATTCTCGTTCCAGAAGATCAAGGGTCTGGACGCTTACCTCAGCCCCGAAATGAAGTCGACCGGTGAAGCCATCGGTTATGATAAAAAGCTCTCCCGCGCGATGTACAAAGCGCTCGTCGCGGCAGGCACCAAGGTGCAGAACTACGGCACCGTCATCGTGACCCTCGCCGATGAGGACAAG
>ONUI01000129.1 GCA_900320995.1 uncultured Eubacteriales bacterium | reverse complement strand
GCCGAACTCATCATTGACGCCGATCCTGCGGACAGGCACGGGGCACTCGGAGGAGGTGACCTCGCATACCGCGTCAGCCAAGCCGCCGATCACGTTGTGTTCCTCAACAGTGATGATCCTTCCTGTCTCCTGCGCCGCTTTGATGATAATCTCGCGGTCGATAGGCTTGATGGTGTGGATGTTGATCAGGCGCACGCTCTTGCCCTCTTTTCTGAGCTCGTCAACTGCTTTGAGACTCTCGAGCACGCACAGACCGGTCGCGATGACAGTGATATCCGCACCCTCGCGCAGGGTGATACCCTTGCCCCAATGGAATTCATAGGTCTCGGGATCATTGAAGCTGTCGATCGCCAATCTGCCCAGACGGATGTAAACGGGACCCTTATACTCGATGGCCGCCTTGGTAGCCGCCTTCATCTCCCAGTGATCGGCAGGATTGAGCACGACCATACCGGGGATAGTGCGCATGATACCGATATCCTCCAGACACTGGTGGGTCGCACCGTCCTCACCGGTAGAGATACCGGCGTGAGAACCTGCGATCTTGACGTTTAGGTTCGGATAAGCCACGGAATTGCGGATCTGCTCAAATGCTCTGCCGGTGGCGAACATCGCAAAGCTCGCCGCTACGGGAGTCTTACCGGAAGCCGCCAGGCCTGCCGCTACGCCTATCATATTCGCTTCAGCGATACCGCAGTCAAAGAAACGCTCAGGGTATTTGTCACCGAAGATAGATGTTTTTGTTGCCGCCGCAAGGTCGGCGTCCAGTACAACAACGTCGGGACGAGACTCCGCTATCTCGCACAGCGCTTCGCCGAAGCTCTCACGCGTCGCCTTGGTAATGATTTCTGCCATCTTACGCCTCCAATTCCGCGAGCTGTGCTTGAAGCTCAGCCATCGCTACCTTGAATTCTTCTGCGTTGGTCGCCTTGCCGTGCCAGTCGACCTGGTTCTCCATAAAGGAAACGCCCTTGCCCTTGATTGTCTTCATAATGATCGCGAAGGGCTTGTCGGATGCTTTTGCCTGAGCCATCGCGCTCTCGATTTGATCAAAATCATGACCGTCGATGATCACGGTGTCAAAGCCAAAGGACTCGAACTTACTGTCAAGAGGTTCAACACCGCCGATCTCCTCGGTGGTACCGTCGATCTGCAAGCCGTTGCAGTCTACGATGACGGTCAGGTTATCGAGATGATGGTGACCGGCAAACATCGCCGCCTCCCATACCTCGCCTTCCTCGCACTCACCGTCGCCGAGCACGGTATAGACGCGGTAATCTTTATGATCTATCTTAGCGGTGAGCGCCATACCGCACGCAGCGGAAACGCCCTGCCCCAGAGAACCGGAGCTCATATCGATACCGGGAGTACCCTTCATATCAGGATGACCCTGCAACATTGCTCCGACATGACGGAGCACTTCGAGTTCTTTCCAGTCAAAATAGCCCTTGAGCGCCAAAACGGCGTACAGGCTCGGACAGCAATGTCCCTTTGATAATACAAAACGATCTCTGTCAGCCCAATCGGGATTGGCGGGATCTACGTTCATCTCCTTAAAATACAGATAAGTGAACATATCCGCCGCCGACAGCGATCCGCCCGGATGTCCGGATTTCGCGTGAAATGTACCGATGATGGCGCCCATTCTCGCCTTGCACGCGAGAATCTCGAGATTTCTCTTTTCAGCCTGATTCATCCTTATGCCTCCCCAAAACTATGCAGCATTTTGCAGAATGGGCGCATAGCGCACCACTCCAGAATACACACATACTTTACCACATTTCTCTCAAAATATTTTTCATTATGTGAAAAAAGCCGAAAATCGGTCATTTATATTGAAACTACCTAAAAATTGTGATACAATCCCATCGGAAAGGAGCGAAATGTATATGTTAGGGAGCTGATCCGTACGCTGACCATCTCCTGTAACAAGGCAAAAACCGCCGATGAATACGGAGTGGAGCTATACTCGCTGATCCGCGTGATGGGCATCCACCGTGATGATTTTTCCGGCTGTATCATCAGCTCTGTCGTTCCGCTCATCACCACACGAATCGAGGACGCTGTGCGCGATATCCTCGGCGTAGATTCGATCATCGTCGGCCCGGGCGTCAAGACGGGACTGAACATCTGTATCGACGATCCGTCCACCCTGGGCGCGGATCTGGTATGCGCCTGTGTCGCCGCGAACGCGTCCCACAAGCCGCCGATGATTGTCATCAGCATGGGTACGGCAACCGTATGGTGCGTGATCGATCAACACGGCAACATGATCGGCTGTCCGATCGCCCCGGGTCTGTCCATCTCGCTTGAGGCGCTGACCAAGAACACGGCGCTGCTGCAGGGGGTCAACTTCACCGCTCCGGCGTCCGTCATCGGTAAAAATACCGACAAGAGTATCCGCGCGGGCGTGGTATGGGGCACGGTGTGCATGATCGACGGCATGATCGACAAGATCGAAAAGGAACTCGGTCAGGAATGTCATGTCATCGCCACCGGCGGACTCGCCAAAACGATCATCAGCCACTGCGAGCACAAGATCGAACTGCAGGAAAACCTGATCCTCAACGGTCTGTGCCGGATCTATGAGAAGAATAAAAAAGGTTGATGGCGAAAGACGATTGATGAATGGTTAACACACGATTCCGCTCTCACCTGATTATTTCAATACTAATCTAAAACGCGAAGCGTTTCCCGAAACCATTCACCATTCACTATTCACCATTCACCATATATTATTGCGCTTCACCTCGTCGATCCTTTCGACAATCATGAGGGAGGCAGCAGGAGGTTTTTTATGTCAAACGCAAAAACAAACACCTACAAGCTGACGGGTCTCGGAATCTTGACAGCCATCATTGTTGTGCTGCAGGTATTCACTACGTTCGTCCACTTCGGACCGTTCTCGATCACCCTCGCTCTGATCCCGATCGTAGTCGGCGCCGCCATGTACGGCAAGGGCGCGGGCGCGTATCTGGGCGCGGTATTCAGCGTGGTCGTCGTGATCATGTGCATCACCGGCGGTGATCCGGGCGGCGCAATGGTATGGGCGGCAAACCCCATCATGTGCGTCATCATGTGTATGCTCAAGGGTACTGTCGCGGGCTTCTTAGCCGGCTGGATGTATGAGCTGATCGCTCCCAAAAACCAGCTCGTCGGCGTGATCGTCGCGGCGCTGGTCTCCCCCATCGCCAACACCGGTATCTTCATCATCGGTATGCTGCTGTTCTTTAAGGACACCCTGTCGGCATGGGCAGGCGGCACCGATCTGCTGACCTACATCATCCTCGGTCTGACCGGCGTCAACTTCCTCATCGAGCTGGGTGTGAACCTTGTTCTCAGCCCGATCGTCGTCAAGATCATTGAAGCGGTCAAGAAAACCAATAAAGCATAAACTTTTCATCAGTTGAGATTGCCGCGGCAACCCTCCGCCCTCCGGGTACCTCCCTTAGGAAAGGGAGGCGTTGCCTCGCAATGACAACAGATAGACAAAGCGCTCTGTATCACACGGTACAGAGCGCTGTTTTTATTCACTATCATTTTGATCCGCTTCATCCGTCGGTTCGGGAGCGGGCGGATCATCCGGCTCGGGGAGCTCTTCCCCGGGCTTTTCTTCATCCTGTTTTGCTTTATCCTTTGACCTTCTGCCGATGAGGATACCCAGCCATACCAGTCCGCCGATCAACAGCGGAATCCCCGTGCCGATCAGTATCCATTTGAGTACGCTGTCACTCCGCCGCAGGTCAAAGAGCCCGGGCGGCGATTCTTCGTCGCCATCATCTGCATTACTTAGCTCGGAACCGCCCGCGCCGCGTTTGGCGGCCGCGGTGCCGGAGGAAGTCCCGTCGGTACGGCTCACAGCGGCGGCGGCTTCGACGTCATCCTTGCCGAGCTTGACGGTCAGAGAAAGATCGCTCCAATCGGACAACAGCTTTTTGTCCGCGTCAGCCGCCTGAGATATATGCAGGGTGAAGTCCGTCGAGCCCTCCTTGAGCGCTTTGAACGACACACGACAGAGTTTCCCGCTAACCGGTTCTTCGGAGGAATGATCGCGCACCGTCGCCGCGCTGTCGTCGGCAACAACGGAATAGTAGCCGACCATATCATCGGCAAAGCGCAGTTCAAACACCGCCGCGGTCACTTCGCGGGCGCTGTACACATCGATATAAAAGACGGCGCTTCTCTCCGAGCGGGGCGTATATTCGATAGAGCAATCCGCCGCGCGGCAGGTGCAAAACGGCAGAAGCCATATCAACAGAAGCGCGAATGTGATCAGTCTGATCGGTTGAGATTGGACGCGTACGTCTTTTTCTCGCGCTGACATTTTATGTTGAGCACGCTTCATATCACCATACCGCCGTTGACGGAAAGAACCTGTCCCGTGATGAAGCGGGCTTTTTCGGACGCGAGGAACAGTACCGCGTCGGCGATATCCTCGGGAGAGCCGAGGCTTGTCAGAGGTGTTTCATCCTTCAAGGCGGCTACATCGTCATCAGAGAAGCCCGCCATCATATCGGTCATCACCACGCCGGGCGATACCGCGTTGACGCGCACACCGGAGGGTCCGACCTCCTTCGCGAGCGCCTTGGTCAGCCCGATCACGCCCGCCTTTGCGGCGGAATACGCCGCCTCACACGACGCGCCGACCTCGCCCCACATCGAGGCGATATTGACGATCACGCCGCTGTGGGCGCGGATCATATCGGAAAGCGCCTCGCGGCAGCAGTAGAAGGTGCCGGAGAGATCGGTATCGATCAGCCGCCGCCACTCGTCGTCAGTCATATCGGTCAGCAGTCCCACATGAGCGATACCGGCGTTGTTGACGAGGACGTCCACCGTGCCCAATTCCGCACGGACAGCATCAAACATCCCTTTGACCTGCGCGCTGTCGGCAACATCCGCCTGTACGGCAAACGCTCTGACGCCGAGGGCTTCGATCTCTTTGACGAGTGCGAGCGCCTTTGCTTCACTATGGCAGTAATTCAGCGCCACATCATAGCCCGCCTTTGCAAAGGATAACGCGCATTGCGCCCCGATCCCGCGGGACGCGCCCGTGATCAATACCGTACTCATAATTCTGTCCTCCGTATAAACTTCTCCGGTGCAAGCAGCGGAGTATTTGACCCTTTTTAATCGGTTGAGATTGCCACAGGTCGCATTTCAAATTGTCATTGCGAGGAGGAACATTGTTCCGACGTGGCAATCTCACCCTTAACGATTGCGCCCTTCGCAATGACTATTTTGAATAAAGGCAACACCGCGTCATTCAGTTGTGCGGTGTTGCCTTGCGTTAATCATCAAATAGTTAGTTCCTTTTCCAAGCCGCGGGCATGAAGATCAGCAGGAACGGATAGAGCTCCAGACGACCCGCGAGCATATTGAAGCAAAAGACGATCTTAGAGAACACGGTGAAGCCCGCGTAGTTGCCGGTGGAGCCGACGACGTTCATACCGGGACCGGTGTTGTTCAAGGTCGCCAGAACACTGGAAAAGCTCGTCATAAAATCAAAGCCGTTCAAGGAAATCAGGATCGTCGTGACGATGACGATCGCCATATAGATCGCGAAGAACACGCTGACGGAGCGGCTCACCTCGTGAGTGACCTTCTTGCTGTCCATCTTGACGGTATGGACGGTGCGCGGATGCAGGATCAGGGTAAATTCCTTTTTGATACCCTTGAGCAGGATGACAAAGCGCGACACCTTCAAGCCGCCGCCGGTGGATCCGGCACAGGCGCCGATACAGGTCGCGATGAGCACCAGCGTTTTAGAGAACTCCGGCCATTTGTTGACGTCGGTGATTGCCATACCGGTGGAGGATTCGATCGAGGTGATGTAAAAATAACTCTGGTGGAAGGATTGGAAGAAGCTGCCCTCAAACATACCGTGAGAGGACAGATCGATCGCGATTGCCACGGTAAAGGCGAGGGTGAGTCCGATATAGACCCACAGCTCCTCGTTCCTGAACGCCTGCTTGAAGCGGCGGGAGAGGATCGCGATATAGACGTAAAAATTGACGCCGAACAGCATCATAAAGATCGCGACGACCGTTTGCAGATATGGGCTGAAACGCGCCATCGAATCGTTATAGACCATAAAGCCGCCGGTACCCGCCGTGGAGAACGAGGTGGTCACCGCGTCAAACAGGTTCATCCCGCCGAACAGCAGCAGGACACATTCAAGCACGGTCAGCCCGCAGTAGATCGCGTACAGCAGCGCCGCGTAGTTGCGGAGCTTGGGCATACTTTTGTTGACGGAGGGGCCGGTGGATTCCGCTTTCATCAGGTTGATCGACTGGTTCGCGCCCAGACGCGGGATGATCGCGAGCAGGAACACGACAACGCCCATGCCGCCCAAAAAATGGGAGAAGCTGCGCCAGAACAGCATACAGCGGGGCAGGTGCTCGATCTCGGTCAGGATCGTAGCGCCCGTCGTGGTAAAGCCGGAGACCGTCTCGAAAAACGCGTCGACAAAATGCGGGATCGTTTGAGAGATCCACAGCGGCAGACAGCCCGCCAGCGACAGCAGCAGCCACGAAAACGCCGTTGCCGCAAAGCCGTCCTTAAGGTACATCACGTTACTCTGCGGCTTTTTAATGACCATCAGAACGCCGATCGCGATCATGACAAGTCCGATGATGATAAAGTACTTGAGATCCGCCCATTCGTGATAGCAGACGCCGACGAGGGTGGACAGCTGCATACAAGCGCCCTCTATCACCAGTACCCAGCCGAGGATATAAACAATTAACCGTTTATTCATGTTGCTTCTCCGTCAATCGTTTCGTGTAATACAGCGCCCACGGCAAAACCGTGAGCGTCAAAGGAAAGATGCAGACCGGATCGGTCTTTATCTCAATATATCTTTCAGGTCGGCAAGACCCTTGTGCTTGGTGATCACAATGACCCTGTCGCCGAGCTCGATGGTATCGTTACCGCCGGGCATGATCAGCTTACCGCCGCGGCTGATACAGACGATCTGCAAATCGTTTTTCAGATTCAGCTGTGCCAGCGGTACGGAGGTGACGGCGCTCTTATCTCTGACGATGAATTCCAGCGCCTCGGCACGGTCGTTGTTGACCTTGTACATCGTTTCGACGTTGTTGCCGACGGTGTTCTGCATACCGCGGACATAGCGCGCGATATACTCACCGGTGAGCTGCTTGGGACGGATCACGCTGTCCAGCGGCAGGGTATCCACCACGGAGGAGAACTTGAGGTTGCCGAGCTCCGTGATGACCTTTGCTCTCTCGTTGACCCGCTTGACATAAAGCGAGGCGAGCAGGTTCTCTTCATCGGTATTCATCAGGCACACCACACCGTCCGCGCGGTCGATATGCTCGCTTAACAGCATATCCTCATCCATCGCGTCGGCGTTGATGATCATCACGCCGTTCAGATTATCGGAGAGCTCCTCACAGCGGACGGGATCCTTTTCGATGATCCTGACGTTGACCCCGGCTTCATGCAGGATCTTCGCCAGATAAAAGCCGATCTTACTGCCGCCGAGGATAAAGACGGAACGACCCTTATTTGAGATCGTTCCCAGTGTTTTGAGCAGCTTAGCCGCCGCGCCGGAGGGCGCGACAAAGGATACCATATCGTTCGCCTGCATGACAAAATCGCCGTTGGGGATATAGACCTCGCCGTCTCTCTCGACAAAAACGATGCGCACCTTGCCCTTGAGGATAGAAGCGCAGTCCGCGACCTTCTTGCCCGAGATGGGCGTCGATTCATTCAGGCGGATCTTGATGAAATCCACGTGACCCTTCGCGAAGGAGCTGATCTTTACCGCGCCGGGGAACTTGACCAGACGGGAGATCTCGGAGGCGCAGGTGTATTCGGGGTTGATCGCAAGCGTCAGCTTGAGCTGTCCCTTGATCTTCTCTACATCGTGGATGTATTCGGGATTACGTACGCGCGCGATCGTCGAGCCGATACCGGCGTTCTTAGCGAGCAGACAGGTGTAGAGGTTCAGCTCATCCGTCGCGGTGACGGCGATCAGCAGATCCGCCGATTCGATCCCTGCCTCATGCAGCACGGTATAGGTCGCGCCGTTACCCTGTATCGCCATGACGTTCTGGGTATCGGCGATCCTTTCGAGCGCGTCATATCGCTCGTCGATCACGGTCACGGAATGGCCTTCTTCGTTGAGCTGTTCCGCGATCGAGCGACCGACACGGCCGCATCCTACGATAATGATATTCATAACTATTACCTCGCCAAAAGATCTTATCGTATCTTAATCAAAAAATCGGTAGAGATTGCCACAGGGCAGAACACGCTTGTTTGCCCTTCGCAATGACTGTTGTGAAGTATCAGAATTTGAAGCACTTTCGGAGCTTCTTATACTCGCCGAGCACCAAAAGCGACATGTCTTTTGTCAAAACCGTATCCGGTCTGACGATAAAACTCATCACGTCGTTCTCGCGGATAGCGATGATGGTCAGCTCGTATTTTCTTCTAACGTCCAACTGAAGGATCGTCTTGCCGATCCACTCGTCGGGGATGGTGACCTCATAGATCGAATGGGTGTCATCCAGCTGCATATATTCGAGCAGGTGGTCGGAGCTGTAGCGGATCGCCGCCCAATGCGCGATCTGCTTTTCGGGATAGACCACCTTATCCGCGCCGTTGCGCAGGAGGAACAGCTCCTGACCGTCGCGTTCCGCTCGCGCGACAACGAACTTCGCGCCGAGCTCCTTTAACAGATAGGTCGTTTCCAGAGAGCTCTGAAAATCGTTGCTGATCGTAACAAAGCAAACGTCAAAATTATTGATGCCGAGCGAGCGCAGATACGCCTCGTTGGTGCTGTCGCCGATCTGGGCGTCCGTGACGAACTCCAGCGCGTTGTTGACCCTGTCTTCATCGTGATCGATGCCGAGCACATCGTGTCCGAGCTG
>ONUI01000127.1 GCA_900320995.1 uncultured Eubacteriales bacterium | reverse complement strand
AAACTGCGATCACGGCGATCCCGCAAGGCGATAATGCCGCTCCGATGATTTCCGAGCGTCATCGCCATCGCTACGAGTTCAACAACGAGTATCGCGATGTGCTGCAAAACGCGGGATTGGTACTCTCGGGCTTATCTCCCGACGGCAGACTGGTCGAAACGGTCGAGCTCAGTGACCGCCCGTTCTACGTCGGTGTGCAGTATCACCCTGAGTTCAAATCCCGCCCCAACAAGCCGCATCCGCTGTTCTCAGCCTTCATCAAGGCGGCATTACAGTAAGTCTTTGCATGGAGATGACACACGTGTTATCCCGTGGCGATCAACCTTTTTGTCGGTACGACGGCCGTTAACTCTCCGGCCGTATTCCGTTCAGCCTGACAGCAAAAGTATGAGTCCGATTTTGTGTCTTGTCACAAAGTCCCTTCCGAGTTGCTTTTGTTGCCGGGCTGTTTATTATGTTAAAACTATTCGGTTTCTTGTGCTCTGTTGTACAGATTATTCATTTTGCAATCCAAGTCATTGAGCTCTCAGAATTTAGTATAAAATATCATTTCACATAGATTTCACAGATTCATCATTGTGTTGTCATATTGACGTCTTATCATAACATCATCGAAAGAAAAACAAAACGACAAGGGATGAACAGGCGCTCACCACCTCCTGCTTATCCCAAAGCAGCAGATCACCGCATACAAATGATTCATTACATACAGAACAGGAGGCAACAGTATGAAACATTTGAAAAGAAAAGGCTTAGCCGTTATCATGGCAGGATTGATGACCGCGTCCCTCGCGGCGTGTGCCGGCAATACAGGAGCTGACAAAAACACAGAGGCGACACAGGCGTCGATCGCTACAACGGATGAATCTGCCGCGGCGAACACCTCGTCCGCGACAACATCAACCGTCAAAAAGCTCAGCGAAGCGGATATCACGATCAACGATACCATAGAGAACAGCACCGGCGGAGAGCACGCGATAACAGCGGACGGCGAATCCGCAAGCTACAGCAATACAAAGGTCGTCAAGACAGGCGACAGCGAGCAGAACGACGAGGCGGATTTCTACGGAGACAACGCCGCGATCTTTGCTTCCAACGGCGCAACGCTCGACCTCAGCGATATGGTCGTCAAAACCGACGGTAAACACGCTAACGCCGTGTTCAGCTATGGTGAAGGCACGACCGTCAACATCAAGGATTCCTACATTGAGACCTCCGGCAACTGCTCGGGAGGCTTGATGACGACCGGCGGCGGCACGATGAACGCGACAAACCTCACCATCAACACCTCGGGCAATTCCTCGGCGGCGATCCGCTCCGACCGCGGCGGAGGTACCGTTAACGTAGACGGCGGCAGCTATACCACCTCCGGAACAGGCTCGCCTGTCATCTACTCAACGGCCGATATCACCGTGTCGAACGCCGAGATGACCTCCACCGCCTCACAGGGAGTCGTTGTCGAGGGCAAGAACAGCGTCACCCTGAACAACGTTACCCTCAACGCCGATAACAATACGAAGAACAGTGATAAATCCGAATGGTATCAGGCGGTCATGATCTATCAGAGTATGTCGGGCGACGCGGCGCAGGGCACCTCGTCCTTCACGATGAACGGCGGTACTCTCACCAACGCGAACGGCGACGTTTTCTTCGTCAACAATACCGCTACCGATATAACGCTGAGTAACGCAACCATCGTCAATAACGACAATAACGGCGTATTCTTACGGGCGGCTGCTGCAGGCTGGGGCAGCGATGGCAGCAACGGCGGTCAGGTCAATCTGAACGCGACAAATCAAGAGATAAACGGCGATATGATCGTCGATGATATCAGCGTGCTGAATCTCTATCTGAAAGAAAATTCCTCTTTCTCCGGCTCGGTCAACAGCTCCGGTGAAGCAGGCAAAGTGTATGTGGATTTAAGCGGCGGCTCCAAGTGGACGCTGACAGCCGACAGCTATATCACCTCGCTGACCTGTGATACCGACAGCATAAACCTCAACGGTCACAAGCTGTATGTGAACGGCGTAGAGTATAAAGAGGGCACAGCATCCTCGGGTACTGCGATCGAATTCACCGTCAGCTCCGGCGGTCACGAAGGCGGCGGTACTCCTCCCGACAAGCCCGGCGATCATGACGGAGGCACTCCTCCCGCAAAACCCGAATAATCAGATTAATTTACCGTCAAAAAGCTCAACTATTGACAAAGAGCCTATCAAAAAGCTGCCTTGTGTATGCAAGACAGCTTTTTTGCATCCTACGTAATATGAGAGTATCCGTCTGCTCATACTTGGTGAACAGGCGGGAAATTTTATGCGGTAATTGGGATATGATAACTTGACAAATCACAAAAAGCACTGTATAATAATGGTTAGCGGCGACTAACCGCTATATTATATCACATATAGTTAGCTTTGGCTAACCACAATTGTTGAGGAGCTTATGTCAGAAGAAGCGATCGTAAAATACTGCTCGCCGACCTTGGCGGGGATCAAAACGGGCAGCCTTTTCAGCTGCTCATATAACAGCAAAGCAGAGGTGTGTGAGTTTTTAAGGAAGCTCAACATTTCTTTGAGCGACAAGGGCGTGCGGTTTATGCCGCTGCGTTTCAAAAACAAAAAGGTTCTGATCTACGCGTATCGTCCGTCAAGGCTGCTTTCGGATGTACAGCGCAAGGAGGCGGAAGAGATGCTCTCGCAGCGCGGCTACTGCACGCAGAATTGCGGAGGCTGCCTTGCTCGGTTGATGGAACGGCTCAGCGAGAGCGACGAGTTCCCTCATGAGATCGGGCTGTTCCTCGGTTATCCCGTCGATGATGTAAAGGGCTTTATCGAGCATAACGCTTGCGGCGCAAAGTGTGTCGGCTGCTGGAAGGTCTACGGCGACGCGGTTAAGGCGCAAAAGCAATTTGAACGCTTCAAAAAATGCACGAAAGTTTATCAAAAGCAATTTGAGTGCGGCAGGTCGCTGACGCGGCTGACCGTCGCAAGATAGATTATCTTCCCAATACTAAATGGAGGTTTATCGCCGTAGGGCGACGGAGGTATCATGATAAAGACAACATTAAAGATCGACGGCATTATGTGCGGTATGTGCGAGAGCCATATCAACGACACTATCCGTCAGAGCTTCAAGATCAAGAAGGTCGCTTCTTCCCGTTCAAAGGGCACGACAGAGATCATCAGCGAAAGTCCGCTTGATGAAACAGCTTTGAGAGAGGCTGTCGGCAAGACGGGCTACAAGGTACTCGAGATCAAAACCGAGCCTTATGAAAAGAAGAAGTTTTCGCTGTCAAGAATAAAAAGATAGAAGCACTTTAAGGGTACAGAATAAGTCAGCAAATGAATTGCAGCGATTCATTTTATATATGAAGGGAACAATACTGAACTCCGGCAAAAAGATCGACCATCTATCGCGTTGATTTTTTACTCAGAGTTTAGTATAAATCGAGCTCCCCTTCATCCTATGCACTTTTCCTCTTGAGAGAAGCGCGGTCGTCATTCTTCGATGATCGCGTTTTTCACTTCTCAATAAAAAGCAAAAGGGCTGTCGCATCAAACACGACAGCCCTTTCATGCTCTGCTTGTTACTGAATGTCGAGATAGTTGGAGAATCCCGTGATCTTCAGGATCTCCATCACCCTCTTGTTGACGTTCTTGATCGTGAGCCCGTCCTTATCTCTGAGCAGATCGTTGGCGTTGAGTATCGCTCTGAGCGCGGCGGAGCTGACATACTCTACGCCTGCCATATCCAGGGTCAGGCTGTCGTTTTCGCTGCACAGCTCGGTGATCTTTGCATCAAATTCTTCGACGGTGACATGGTCGATCTTGCCCTCGGGCGCGATGATCTGCTTGCCGTTTTCTTCATAAACCTTAATTGTCATGAGTATTCTCCTTTGTATCTGATTCTCTCAGCAGATCGCTGAGGATTTGGTTACCGATTTCATTGAATTCTTCGTTGCGCAGGAACATCTGTATCCCGAGCAGCTGCGTCCGTGAATAAGAGCCTTTGAGGTACTGCGCGAACTCCGCGGGGGAGAGGGACGCGCGTTTTTCGTCGTCTGCCGGGTTTTTTCCGCGTAATGCCCAGAAGAAGGTGGACATCCAGTTCATGCAGTCCTTACCGAAGTTTTCTTCAAACTCCCTCGCGGCGTTCTCATCGCCGGCGATAAGCGCGTCATGGGTCTTGCTGCGTGCATAGAAGGCTTCGAGATCCTGCTTGTCGTCATAGACACAGCCCTTCTCGGTGCGAAGGATGCGGTGGGGCTTTGCGGTGAAGCCGTCGTCGCCGAAATCGAGCTCCAGAACCAAGCCTTCGGCAAGCAGCGGCGTGATCTGCGGACGGAAGTGGAAGCAGAAGTTCCCCTGTCCGTAGAGGAAGTAGGCGCCGTTAAAGCGCTCCTCTTCGCCTACAGCGTGGGTATGCTGTGAGAGCACGACGTCCGCGCCGTTCTCAGCCATGCGGCGAAACCTCCGGCGCATGATCCCGCTGTTATAGTGGGTGCCCTCGATGCCGCCGTGATAAAACACGATGAGATAGTCACAGGACTCTTTAAGGGCTTTGATCTCGTTTAAGACGCGGTACTCGTCATAGAGGTTCACGCCGGGACGGTTTTTCCCGGGTGCGTTCTCAAACCGCTCGGTGGTGTTGTACAGGGCGATCCTTCTGCCGCCGTGCTCGATGGTGATGCTGCTCTTGACCGAGCTCTCATTATCTCCCCAGCCAAAGTAGCCGATGCCGTTATCGGTCAGGGTTTTGCAGGTGTCGAGATAGCCCTGCGTCCCGCAGTCCATCGAGTGGGTGTTGCCAAGGGTAGCATAGTCGATGCCGAGCGCCTTGACTCCCTTGACCGTCGCGGTCGGAGCGTGAATGACGGGCCCGATCTTTTCGATAGGAGTGTTGCCGTCGGTAAAACAGCCCTCGAGGTTAC
>ONUI01000125.1 GCA_900320995.1 uncultured Eubacteriales bacterium | reverse complement strand
CTCGACTACGGCGTGACCAAGGAGTTTTTGCGCCGCGAGTGTGAGCGCGCGTATCGCTCCGAGGCGTCGCCCAACTGCCGTGAAAAATGCCTCGGCTGCGGATCGAAAAAGTACGGAGGAGGAGTGTGTTATGAAAAACGTTAGAGTCTTCTACCGCAAGTTCGGACCGTGCAAATATATCTCCCATCTCGATACCAACCGCGTGATGATCCGCGCCATTGGCAAAAGCCGCTTGAATATCTGGCGCACCGAGGGCTTCAATCAGCATGCGTATATTACCTTCGCGCTCCCGTTGTCGCTCGGATTCGCCTCCGAATGTGAGAGCATGGATTTTCGTGTGCTGGATGATAACGAGGATCTTTCCGCGATCCCAGACAGGCTCAATGCCTGTCTGCCTGACGGCATCCGCGTACTGCGCTGTGCCGAGTCGTTGCATAAGCCCGCGGATATCGATTCCTCCCTCTATAAGGTGATCCTCGAGCCAATGAATGAAAAAGATATTTCTAAAAAGGAATTATCCGAAAAACTGAACTCTTTCCTTGCTTCTTCCGAGATCATCGTGGAAAAGAAAACCAAAAAGGGCATGAAGAATATCGATCTCAAGCCCTATATCCTCTCGTTTGAACCCCGCGAGGGGGATCGGGTCAGCTTTGATCTGAAGCTCCCCGCGGGCTCTACGCTCAACATCAATCCCAACTTGTTGGTGGGTGCTTTTGCCGATCATCTCGGTATTGAGCTGTATGCCGATATCACCCGTGCCGCGATCTACACCAAAGGGGGAGAGGAGTTTGCCTAAACGTTTTGACATCGTCCTCCTCGACGCGGATGAAACGGTCTATGACTTCAAGCTGGCGGAAAAAACCGCTGTCAGTCTGACGCTGGAGCAGTTCGGCGTGACGCCCACCGATGAAGTGGTGAGCCGTTACAGCGCGATCAACCTGAGCTGTTGGAAGGCGCTCGAACGAGGTGAGCTGAGTCGTGACGATTTAAAGCCGACCCGCTTTCAGATGCTCTTTGAACAGCTCGGCGCGAAGCCTGTTGATTTCATCGCGGTGAACGCCGCCTATGAGAACAACCTCTCCCATCAGGCGTTCCTGCTCGACGGTGCGCTGGAGTTCGTCAAACAACTCCATGAGCATTGCAAGATCTATCTCGCGACAAACGGCTTGACGATCCCTCAGACAGGGCGGTTCAACCGCGCCGCGGTCAAGCCCTATGTCGACGGCATCTATATCTCGGAGCAGATCGGTCACAGCAAACCCGATAAGGCGTATTATGACTACATCTTCCGTGACCTTGGTATCACGGACAAAAGCCGTGTAATCATGCTCGGCGACAGCCTGACCTCCGATATGCTCGGCGGCAGGAACGCAGGGCTTATGACCTGTCATTATCTGAACGGAGAAGCGCCCTCACACAGCCCGTTGTGCGATTACGAGATCGCGACCTACGACGAATTTTTTGATATTTTGTTTTCATCATAAAGTAACCCCCACTGTTCATTACAGTGGGGGTAATTTGATGGGGTCGGTTATTGTTGACTCGTCACTGGGGTCGGCTTATTGTCTGTTGAGATAATGTTCAGGAAGATCAGTGAACAGCCGATAAAGTAGGCGAGTACCACGGCGCTTGCAACGGCGCTGTCGATGATCATCAGCGCGCTTTGGGTCACTTCTTCGCTTTCGACAGCGGTCATCGGCGCCATCGCCAAGCTGATCAGCACCATACCGGCGACAAAAGTGATCGTCGTAAGCCGCTTCGTTGGATTTGTCCACATGCGGTAACCAAGCGCGCCGACAACGGTATAGACGATGGCGTAGAAGATGTTGAAGTACACTGCCGTGTTGCCGTCACCGAGCAGATTCTCGGTCTGGAACGAGCCTGTGTTGGTGAGCACCTCAACGATAGAGAGTACCGCGTGCAGGATCAGGACAAGACCCGACGCGAGGATCAGGCGTTTGCCAAAGACATAGGAGCGGTTCAGACCGCGATCGGGATCGCTTTCATCGAGCTTGCTTTCCAGTGTGAAGCGAATGATGATGAACAGCGGGATCGCGACGTACAGGAACATTCTCAGGACGATGTAGTTGTTCATATCACCGACCAAGCCTCTGACGATCGGTGAGTTCATCGGGCGAAACATTTCCTGCACCAGCTGGCTGTCAAAAATGGTCTGACCTGCCGCTTTATCAAAGGCGAGCATATCCGCGCCGATCGTGGAGCCGCCGATATAAGCGGACGGCAGGAGCAGTCCCAGTGTGGCCGCCACGGCGACCACGCATGTCAATGCGATCGCGCGGTATTTGTTGAACGGGATACACATGGAGAAGACCACGATGATGCCCGCGATGGACAGCAGGACCGTCATCATCGGACGGACGTTGACGTCGGTGATGACCGGGGCATTTCCGAGTGCCTTCGGCACCGCGTTCAACAGGATCGGCAGGAGTACGGCGATCGCGCCGAGCGCGCCCGCGCAGATGGCTTGACTGACGATTTTCTTGAGGAAGGAACCGCTGACCGGTGTGCGGCGGG
This sequence comes from uncultured Eubacteriales bacterium, assembly GCA_900320995.1. Taxonomy (GTDB): domain Bacteria; phylum Bacillota; class Clostridia; order Oscillospirales; family Acutalibacteraceae; genus Ruminococcoides. The sequence goes on along the minus strand of ONUI01000125.1, from coordinate 2,467 downwards.
GCTCCAATGAGAGCAGGAAACCGCCCGTGCCGATGACGGCAGCTTCCAGCATATACATATTTTCGATCGAGAACCACATCTGACCCTTCGAGAAGGGGATCAGCGCGAACGCCAGAATGAAGACCGCGATCGATTTCATCAGATACAGAACGGAAGTCTTTTGGGTGTTGCCGATGACGCGTCTGCCCTCGCCGACGACCTCTTTCAGATGGCTGAAATCGTTGTCGAGAAGGATCACGTCGGAGCAGGATTTTGCCGCTTCGGACGCTTTGGCAAAGGTGATGGACGAATCCGAGCGTCTGAGAGCGAGGATGTCGTTGACGCCGTCACCGGTCATCGCGACCTTATGCTTGTTTGCCTGCAGCGCCTTGACAAGCGCTTCCTTCTGTTCGGGAGACACGCGGGCAAATACCGTGTATTCCTCCGCGACAGAGGGGATATCCTCGAGCGGTACACCCGCGAGGGAGATGTATTTGTCAGCGTTCACGATGCCGCATTTTTGAGCGATCATGCTGACGGTCAAGGGGTTATCACCCGAGATGACTTTGACGGTAACGCCGTTTTCACGGAAGAATTTGAGCGTATCCGCCGCGGTCTCGCGGATGTGGTCTTCGATAGAGATGAAGGCGATCAGCGCGCCGTCGAGGGTGACGGCAATGACGCGGTTGCCTTCTTTGGCGCGTTCGGTGACATATACAAGGCGGTCGTCATCCTCGGACAGCAGGTATTCGGGAGCGCCCATCAGCAGCTTTTTACCGTCGCCGTAGACGATGCCGGAGTATTTGTTGGCACTGGAGAAGGGGATCATCTCACGGATGTCGGCGGATTCATCGGCGCCAAAGTATTGGAACACCGCTTCACTCGTCGCGTTTCTTTCATCGGTCGCGCCCATCAGCACGCGGATGTGCTTTTCGGCGCTGTCGTCGAACTTCTTCAGCTCGCTGACGGACATGGTGCCGTCGGTGAGGGTACCGGTCTTGTCCAGACAGATCACGTCGACGCGGGAGAGGTTCTCGAGCGAATACAGCTCTTGTACCAGCGTTTTCTTTTTTGTCAGTCCCGCGATGGATACCATCAGCGCGACAGAGGTGGTCAGCACCAGTCCGGACGGGATCATACCGACGCCGAACATGCCGTCCGTCAAGACGATCAGCGACCAGGTGACAGGGTCGTTCAGCGATAATGTCAGACCGTTCCAGATCGACGTATCACTGCCGGTAGCGCTGATCTTGATCGCGAGGGTGACGGTGGATACGATGATCGCCGCACACAGACATATGGTCAGCACCTTGATGATCTTCATGATCGAGCTCATCAGCTCGGATTTATGACCGGAGGTGTTCTTGACCTTTCTGGTCAGCTCGGCGGCATAGGTGTCGTCACCGATCTTTTCGGCGCGGCATCTCGCCGATCCTACGATGATGGAAGAGCCGGAGAGGATGGTATCGCCGGCGGTCTTTTTGATGTGGTCCGATTCACCCGTCAGCATGGATTCGTCCACATCGACCTCACCGCTTAACACGATCAGGTCGGCGGTCGCCTGTTCACCTGCCGAGAGCGCGACGATATCGTCCAGCACGATCTCGGAGGCGTCGATCGACTCGACCTTGCCGTCACGCACGACCTTGCTCTTGGTGCTGGTGACGATCCGGAGCTTCTGGATGGTCTTCATACTCTGGAACTCCTGGAACGAGCCCATCGCGACGTTCATGATCGCGGGAATCAGAAAGACGAATTTCGAGAAGCCGAAATAGGCGTTGACGATGTCAGAGCGGCCGATCGCGTTTAAGTAGATGATAAATCCGATGAAGATGAACGCGATCGTAAACAGCACGATGTTGAAGAAGGTGAACAGGTTGTTCGCGAGAATCTGCAGGATCGTTTTTTGGTTGGGATCCTCCGTGGTGTTGGTATAGCCCTTTCGGACTCTTTCTTCAACCTTCTTCGACGTCAGACCCGCGTCATATGCTGCCTGTACGCGGTCGATAGGCGGTTTGACCTTTTTGCTTTTTTTCATATACCTACTCCTTGGTAATGTGTTTGTTTTGCTTCTGTATGTGTATTACCTTTTCAATAAAGCGAAGCAATCTAACTCATTCTACATTCTATCATATCTGATTACAAATAGCAAGAATTCCAAAATATATTATTATTGCGGAATCTTGGCAATTCGACGGACGCTTGTTTTTGATAAAAAAGCACGTAAAACAACCGATTTAGTATTGATTTTTTGTAAAAAATATGATACGTTTATTTAGGATGAAGAGAGTTGAACCCCAATTGGTTTATAGCGGTAGATTTCCGCCTGCTCTTCGTCAAAATCCTCGTGAATACGCCAGTATTCACTCCGGCTTTTCCTCGACCAGAAAAAAATCTACTCGCTATAAACTGCTTCGCACCGAGAATGAGATCATTTTTCATGGATTTCTCGGTGCAGAGGAGGAGTAACCCTGACGGGTTGCGATCG
>ONUI01000124.1 GCA_900320995.1 uncultured Eubacteriales bacterium | reverse complement strand
TCAGACGGCTTTTGTCCGTGACGGCGAAGAATGGAGCAAGCTGCTGAAGGACGCCGATACCTATATGTATGAAGCCAAGCGCTCCGGAAAGAACAGGATTGTCGGCGGAAACACAGAATAATCAGGAATTAGGAAAGAGGAATTATAACGGAGAACGGTTAACGGAGAACGGTTAACGGTGAAGGGTGGGCTTTTCCTCAGCCGGAGACGGCACCCCTCTGTCGCTTTGCGACACCTCCCCCACGGGGGAGACCCCCACACCCGATTATATAGGAATCCAAAACGCGAAGCGTTTCCCTTAACTCCTAATTCCTAACTCCTAACTCCTAACTGAAAAAATAATATTTTTTCCAAACAGGCTCTTGACGAGTTGACGGTGTTGTGATATACTGTTAATTACCTCGTAAAGGGGCTTGTTTTTTTGCGCCCCTTTGATTGGTCGGCGGCGGTTGTTCATTGGGTCGCTGCGGATCGTCCTTTTGAGGGAGGCCGATACCTGCTCTTACTCGGGGCAAGGTAAATTTTTCCGAAAACACGGGAGGTGCCGATATGAGAGTAAAGATCACTATGGCTTGCACTGAATGTAAACAGCGCAACTATAACACAATGAAAAACAAGAAGAACAGTCCCGACAGACTTGAGATGAACAAGTATTGCAGATTCTGCAAGAAGCATACTGTCCACAGGGAAACAAAGTAATCGGAGGTTAACATGGCTGATACAAAGAAACAAGGCTTTTTCGCCAGAACTTCCTCTTTCTTCCGTTCCTGCATCGGCGAGATCAAGAAGATAACATGGCCGACTCCGAAGCAGACCACCAAGAACTTCTTTATCGTTCTGGTCGTCATCATCATCGCCGGCTTATTTATCTATGCGCTTGACAGAGGTCTTTACGCGCTGCTGAACCTCGTCATGAGCACAGGTACGCACTAAACGGAGATCTCATATGTCTGATGAAGCGAAGTGGTATGTGATCCATACCTATTCCGGATATGAGAACAAGGTAGCGTCCACGCTCCAGACTACGGTCGAGAACCGCGGCCTGCAGGATATGATACCCGACGTCAAGGTGCCCACCGAGATAGTCACCGAGATAAAGGACGACGGCTCCTCCAAAGAGGTCGAGCGCAAGCTCTTCCCGGGCTACGTCTTTGTCAAGATGGTCTATACCGATGAGACATGGTACGTCGTGCGTAACATCCGCGGCTGTACAGGCTTTGTCGGCCCGTCATCCAAGCCCGTTCCCCTTACCGAGAACGAGGTTTATAAGATGGGCGTCGAGAGCCGCGTCGTAGAGGTCGCTTACGCTGTAGGCGATCAGGTACGTATCATCGACGGTCCGCTCGAAGATTTCGTCGGTATCGTCGACGAGCTCGATACGGACAAGAACTACGTCAAGGTCACTATCTCGATGTTCGGACGCGAAACCCCGGTCGAGCTCGAGCTCAATCAAGCCGAGAAGCTCGACGATTAACACCCCTGTCATCCCGACACTGATGACAACCATGAACAAACAGGTATAATACGCTGCGGCTTATTATATGAGGGACTCTGCGTCCCCTGTGGGAGGAGCAAATCTCATGCTCCGCCAGTTACCACGAATTTAGGAGGATATTAAAATGGCTCAGAAAGTAACAGGATTAATCAAGTTACAGATCCCCGCCGGAAAAGCTACTCCGGCTCCGCCCGTAGGCCCTGCGCTGGGTCAGCACGGCGTTAACATCGTTGCCTTCACCAAGGAGTTCAACGAGCGCACAAAGAACGATATCGGACTCATCATCCCTGTCGTAATCACCGTCTATGCAGACCGTTCCTTCACATTTATCACGAAGACGCCCCCTGCTCCCGTCCTGATCAAGAAAGAGTGCAACATCGAGACCGCCTCCGGCGAGCCTAACAAGAAGAAGGTCGCCAAGATCACTAAGGAACAGTGCCAGAAGATCGCCGAAATGAAGATGAAGGACCTCAACGCCGCTACTATCGAGACAGCTACATCCATGATCATGGGTACAGCGCGTTCGATGGGCATCGAGGTTGTTGACTGATCATATTCGTAATAAATAATACTACTATCCGGGTGGGAGGAGTATCCGTTTGACCACCTAACTATGGAGGAATAATATGAAACACGGTAAGAAATATGTCGACGCTGCAAAGCTCGTTGACAGAACAAAATTATATGATACATCCGACGCTCTCGATACCGTTGTCAAGACTGCTACTGCCAAGTTCGACGAGACCGTTGAGATTCACGTAAAGCTGGGCGTTGACTCCCGTCACGCCGACCAGCAGGTTCGCGGCGCTGTCGTACTGCCCAACGGCACCGGCAAGAAGGTCCGCGTACTCGCTATCTGCAAGGGCGAGAACGAGAAGCTCGCTCAGGAGGCAGGCGCCGACTATGTAGGCGCTGAGGACATGACTCAGAAGATCCAGCAGGAGAACTGGATGGACTTCGACGTTCTCATCACCACACCCGACTGCATGGGTCTGGTAGGTCGTCTCGGCCGTATCCTCGGCCCGCGCGGTCTTATGCCTAACCCCAAGGCAGGTACCGTTACTCCCGATATTGCCCGCGCCATCAAAGAGGCTAAGGCCGGTAAGATCGAGTACCGTCTTGACAAGACCAACATCATCCACTGCCCGATCGGCAAGGTTTCCTTCGGCGCCGAGAAGCTGCAGGAGAACCTCGAGACCCTCATGGGCGCTATCGTAAAGGCTAAGCCTGCCGCTGCCAAGGGTCAGTATATCAAGAGCTGCGCGGTCACATCCACAATGGGTCCGTCCGTTCGCATCAATCCGACCAAGTTCGGAGTATAAGGTATCAAGCTGTATAAGCTGATATAAATAACGCTGTTCTAAAGACAACAGGCGTCCGCACCGCGGATATAATGGGTAATCCACCTGTCGAGGAAGAAGCTTTACAGAGTGCAGAGTATCTCTGCGTCACTATGTAATTACACGCCTCTCCTCGCAAGGGAGAGGCTTTCGTTTAGAACAACGTTCACACAACGCTGAAATCAAATAACGCAGGCGATTTTGCCGGCGCGATTTCGTTTCAGCCAAAAATCAATGGAGGTGAACAAATTTGCCGAGTGCTAAGGTTTTAGAGCAGAAGAAGGCTATCGTAGCCGAGCTCGCCGACCGTCTCAAGAACTCCGTCACAGGCGTTCTGGTAGACTACAAGGGTATCAACGTTGCCGATGATACAGCTCTGAGAAAAGAGCTGAGAGAGGCAGGCGTAAGATATTCTGTTGTCAAGAATACCCTGCTGTCCCGCGCTTGCGAGGATGCCGAGCTGAACGGTCTGCAGGATAACCTCGCAGGTACCACAGCTCTCGCTACCAGCGATGAAGATTACACCGCTGCTGCACGTATTCTGTCTAACTTCGCCAAGAAGAGCAAGACCTTTGAGATCAAGGGCGGTTATCTCGACGGTTCCGTCGTAGACGTCGCTACCATCGACAGTCTTGCTAAGCTCCCCACCAGAGAAGTCCTTCTCGCAAACGTACTGGGCGCTTTCCAGGCTCCCATCGCGTCCTTCGCGCGTGCTATCCAGGCTATCGTCGATGACGGCGGTATCGAGGCTTGTCTCGCGAAGAAGGCTCCCGCAGAGGCTGCTCCCGCTGAGGAAGCTGCTCCTGCTGCCGAAGAGGCTGCTCCCGCTGAGGAAGCTGCTCCCGCTGCTGAGGAAGCACCTGCTGCCGAGTAATCTCGCAGCAACCTATCTGAGCGCGTGATCAAGGCGCGCAACTAACTATTAACTATTACTAATTACATTGGAGGTAAATTAAAATGGCATCTGAGAAGATTACTGCTATTATCGAAGAATTAAAGACCCTCACAGTGCTCGAGCTCGCAGATCTCGTACACGCTGTAGAGGAAGAGTTCGGCGTATCCGCCGCTGCTGCTGTTGCAGTTGCAGGCCCCGCTGCTGAGGCCGGCCCTGCTGAGGAAGAGAAGACAGAGTTCGATGTTATCCTTAAGTCCGCAGGCGGCAACAAGATCGCTGTTATCAAGGCTGTCCGCGAGGCTACCGGTCTCGGTCTGAAGGAAGCTAAGGCTGTTGTTGACGGCGCTCCCAAGGCTGTTAAGGAAGCTGTTTCCAAGGACGACGCTGAGGCTCTCAAGTCCAAGCTCGAGGCTGCAGGCGCTGAGGTTGAACTCAAGTAATTTTCTTATCGAGAATTATAAAATCGCTTAACAGGCAGGTATCCGTAAGGGTACCTGCCTTTTTGCGCTTGTACAAAATTATATTAAGGCTTGATAATATGAAATTAAATAATAGATTGCAAGCTAAACACTCTGCACCATTCTCTACACACGATCTCTCTGTGAAAATTTGGCGTGAATCGCTTTATCGGAACGTGCAATAATATATTCGGGAGATGATAATATGAAAGACAAATATGAGCCAAAGCATCTGCGCTCTGACAATTCCGAAGATATGATTATCCCGGATTTGGGATCGGCAGAGAGTGATAATAATGCAAATCTACGCCGGGGAGTCCACCCTGCGGCGGTGCCTCTGCCCGACAGCGGCGACGGGGCACAGTATATCCCGCTGCCCGACGGAACGAACGTAGCCGCAAACGGAGCGATAGTCCGCAACCCGTGGTCTAATGATTTCGAGATCAAGCCCGATAACGAGTACACCGAGGAAAAAGAAGACCTCAACCTGTTAATACTTTAGTAGTTAGGGGTTAGGAGTTAGGAATTAGGAATTTTAGGGCGGGCTCTGCCCACACCCGTTCTGTATCGAATGTCATTGCGAGCCCTTTAGGGCGTGGCAATCCCACAAACTGAGAATACTTCTTTTTGTCACATCGAACTGTATTTTGCGGTGTGGGATTCCCACGGTCGCATAAAGCTCCCTCGGAATGACATATATTCCAAAACGCGGAGCGTTTCCCGCAATTCCTCTTTCCTAATTCCTGATTATTCTGTGTTTCCGCCGACGATCCTGTTCTTTCCGGAGCGCTTGGCTTCATACATATAGGTATCGGCGTCCTTCAGCAGCTTGCTCCATTCTTCGCCGTCACGGACAAAAGCCGTCTGA
>ONUI01000122.1 GCA_900320995.1 uncultured Eubacteriales bacterium | reverse complement strand
CTTCAACATATTTTGATTTTTATGAAAGAAGGATTTTATCATGGCAACTACAAAGAAGACTGCTGCTAAGGCAGAGACTAAGACCGCTGCTAAGAAGACCGCGGCTAAAACCGAGACTAAGGCTGCTGCTACCAAGACAGCTGCTAAGAAGACCGAGACTAAGGCTGCTGCTACCAAGACAGCTGCTAAGAAGACCGAGACCAAGGCTGCTGCCAAGACCACAGCTGCTAAGAAGACTGCGGCTAAGAAGACCGAGCCCAAGTTTGAGCTGTTCATCCAGTTCGGCGGCGCTACCGTTGCTGTAGCTGACATCGAGAAGAATGTCAAGAAGGTCGTCAAGGGCAAGAAGGCTTACACCGTTTATGTTAAGCCCGAAGAGAGCAAGGCTTACATCGTAGCTGACGGCGAGACTACCGGCATGGATGTATTCTTCATTGCTGACTAATCAATTCATGACAATGATGGGTCGGTTCATCTGAACCGACCTCTTTTTTTAACGTAATGTAAACAACACGAAAAATCTTTGCATTTTTCGAAATCATATGCTATAATACTTTTGCTAATCAAAAAACAGGAGGAAAAGCAATGAAAACTTTTACTAGAGTCATCGCTGTTCTGATGCTCGCTGTTCTGATGCTGGTCGCGGTGCTTTCGACCCTGATGGTTGCCTGCGGCAAGCCCAAGAACAATATCGACGATAAGCTGCTCGGCACATGGAAACAGACCGACGCGCAGGACGGCAACTGGACCTGGACCTTCAACAAGGACGGCACCTGTAAGCTCGAAAGCGATACCAATAACTTCTCCAGTGAAGGCACCTATCTGATCGAAGAAGCCGACTCGGCAAAGATCAAGATCAAGCTCGACAAGTGGGACAAGGAAAAGCTGTTCACTTATGTCGCCACCGAAAAGGCGCTCCAGATTCAGACCTTTGACGAAAGCTATTTCTGCCAGAAACAGTAACATAACAAATGATAAAAGCCCGACTCCGTGTCGGGCTTTTCGTTATATTCGGCTGAACAGGATCACAGCTTATATTTTCCGCGGGTGATAAATCTGCCGCTGTTTTCAAGGAGGATGTCGTTATTGCTGCACGCGAGCTTACCGCGCAGATAGACTCTCTCGATCCTGCCGGTTGTTTTGACATTCTCAAAGGGATTGTAGCCGCATTTGCTGTGGCACTTCGCCGCGGAGATCACGCCGCTTCCCTTGGGATCGAACACCACCAGATCGGCGTCGCTGCCGGCTTTGATCGCGCCCTTCTTCGGGTACATCCCATAGAGGCGCGCGGGATTCTCGCTGAGATACGCGCACATCTGCGGCAGGGTCAGGCGGCGCTTCTTCACGCCGTAGGTATACATCAGGATCGCGCGGGTCTCCACACCGGGCATCCCGTTGGGAATCTTGGTAAAATCGCTCTCCCCCGCCCTTTTCTGCTCCACCGTAAAGGAACAGTGGTCGGTGCTGACGGTATCGATATTCCCCGCCTTCAGTCCGCTCCAAAGCGCGCGGTTATCCTCGGGCTTTCTCAGCGGCGGCGAACAGATATACTTTGCGCTCTCGTCAAACGAATCGCGATAAACGCTGTCGTCGAGCAGAAGGTACTGCGGACAGGTCTCGACATAGACCTTCACGCCGTTTTGTCTGGCGCGCTGTATCTCCTCGTAACCCGCCTTGGTGCTCAGATGCACCACGATGCAGGGCGCGTCGGCGGCCTTGGCGATGCTCAGAAAACGATTGATCGCCTCCGCCTCGGTATAGTCGGGTCGGGTCGCGGGATGGAACACGGGAGCGGTATCGCCGCGTCCGATCGCTTCTTCTCTGAGCTTGCCGATGATACCCGAGTTCTCGCAGTGGCATCCGACGATGCCGCCGTATTTTTTCAGCTCGGTCATCAGCTCATAGATCGCCCTGTCATTCAGCTCCATCGCGTCATAGATCATATAGACCTTGAACGAAGTCACTCCCTGCTCAAACATGGCGGGGAGTTCGTTTTTGATATCCTCCCGCCAGTCGGAGATCGCCATGTGGAACGCGTAGTCACAGCTCGAGTTGGCGAACGCCTTCATGTGCCAGTTGTTCAGGGCGTCGGTGAGCATTTCGCCCTTGTTCTGTGTCGCGAAATCCACCACCGTTGTCACACCGCCGGCAAGAGCGGCTCTGGTGCCCGCCTCAAAATCATCGGCGGTCACGGTGTCGCTGACCTCCAAATCAAAATGGGTATGCGCGTCGATGAAGCCGGGAAAGATCAGCTTGCCGCTGACATTGACCACCTGCGCGTCGGCGGAAAGATGCCTGCCGACCGCTACGATCTTTTCGCCCGAGATCAGCACATCCGCCTTTTTGGCGCCGCGCGCCGAGACCAGCGTGCCGCCTTTGAATAATAGCTTGTTCATGTTATCACTTTCTTTTGCTAGGTTCGTTTTGTTTATTATACGATATTTTTGCGGCGGGAGCAAGCCCCTGTCATACGTTTATATGCGGGACGTCGAGGCGCCGTCCCCTACAGATCCTCTGTGACGCTGCGTTGACGGCGGGAAGCACCCCCCACTGCGATTGATATGACATTCCGCGATCGGGGCGTCGAGGCGCCGCCCCCTACAATTCTCCTGAAGTGCGCCGTCAAAAAAACCTGCCCTACGTTTGGAAAATCGGTTGAGATTGTGAGGTGCTGTCAAAATCTTGATTTTGTCTACAGCACCCATGCTCGTCGTCACTCGCTGAACTCCTCCTCCTCTCCCCATAATCCGGGGAATTATGGGGTCCTCATTACTCCCAAGAAGCGGAGCGATAATGCGAACGCTGATTGGTTGAGAGCTACTGCCACAGGCTTTGCCTTCGCAATGACAAATAATAATCGGTTGAGATTGCCACAGGCTTTGCCTTCGCAATGACAATTAATAAGGAGGGACAGACATTTCTGTCACGCCCCTCCCTTGTTGCTGTTAACGATATAACGCGACGTCCTTCATCACGGTGAGGATCAGCACCTCAACGTCCTTGGGCAGGTCGTTGGGCTGATCGAGATCGACGTCCGTGACCTCATCCAGTCTGACGCGAACCGTGTGATCGTCGAGGATCAAGAAGCCCTTTTGCGTACTGACCGCAAAGCTCTCCTCGTCCTCAAAGAAGGTGAGCTTATCGAGATACGGAGCGGAATCATACGGACAGAAGCTCCTGCAGTTGCCGCACTCGTTGCACAGGCGGTCGATGTGCAGGATCTCGCGTCTGCCGTCGGGCATTTCGACCACGGCGTTGGCGCGGTTGGGACATACGCTGACACAGTTTTCGCAGACCGTGTTACAGCTCAGACACCTTGAAGTGATCGGAGTCAGCACGATCGGGTCAACCACGCGCTTGCTCTCGATCGCCTGCGTTATTGAGGGGATCGCCTGTGACGGGATCTTGACCTCAAACTTTTCGCCGATGATGTCGTCCGCGGCACGCTGAGCGTCGGCGATACATTCGACCACGGTAGAGGGACCGCGCAGGCTGTCACCGATATTATACACCTTCATGCCGTCGATTTCGGTCAGGAAAGGTACTCTCCCGTTCTCACCGGCGGTGACGCCGTACGCGTTGAACAGGGAGTTATCCACATCCTCGCCGATCGCGGTGACGACCAAATCAGAGGGGATCTCGATCGTTTCATCGGTCGCGACGGGACTGCGTCTGCCGCTTTCGTCGGGATCACCCAGACGCATCACGGTGCACAGGAGCATTCCGTTCTTTTGCTCGACCGGCGCCGCCAGCTCGACGAAATTCACACCGTCCCTAAGCGCCTCCTTGAGCTCCTCTTCATCGGCGGGCATATACTTCTTTGTCCTTCTGTAGACGATGCTGACATTCTCCACGCCGTCGATCCGTGTCGCGGCACGCGCCGCGTCCATCGCGGTATTGCCGCCGCCGATCACGACCACGTCGCTCAGACCGGACGCCGCGAAGCCGCCGTGCTTGAATGTGCACAGGAAATCGAGCACGTTCATCACGTTGCCGCCGACATGCGGATTGCGCTCCTGATACGCGCCGATACCGCAGACGACCGCCTCGTAACCGTCCGCCTTGAGCTTTTCGAGCGACGGAGCGGGTGTATTGAGCTTGATATTCACGCCCATCTTCTCGATCAGGGCGATATCCCATTTGACAAAATAGGGCGAGATACGGAAATCGGGGATGACGTTCGTCACGATACCGCCCGCCTTGTTCGATTTTTCAAATACATCGACCTCAAAGCCGTCACGCGCCAGGAAATATGCCGCAGAAAGTCCGGCAGCGCCCGCGCCGACCACGGCGACCTTTCTGCCGTTGGGAGCGGGTTTTTGCAGCGTTGTATAGAGCTCGTCATAGCCCTCACAGGCGGCGATATACTTGATGCCCCTGATGTCGATGGGCAGGTTATTATAATGATTGCGGGTACACTTACTCATACAGCGGTGGGAGCAGATCAGACCCGTTGTGAAAGGCAGGGGGTTCTTTTGCAGGATAACCTCGAGCGCCTCCTTGTGCATTTCCTTTTCGACCAGATGCACATAGGCGGGGATATCCTGATGGATCGGACAGCCGCCCTGACACGGCGCCGTGTAGCAATCGAACAGCGGCACGGACTCGCCGTTTTTGCGAGAGGGCATCGGCTTGATGGGCTTGCGGAAACTCTGATGCTTCATGCACCACTTCTGCAGCGCGGCGATCTTGGCGGTATCGGTACCGGTGAACGGTTCATAGTCGCAGATACGCAGGGTATACGCCATGCTCGCCATGTTGGAGTAGCCACCCGGCTTTAAGAGGACGGTCGCCATCGTGATCGGCCAGATACCGGCGAGGAACAGGAACTTCACATTCTGCTGGGTCACGCCGCCGGAGAAGGAGATGCGCAGCTTGCCGTCGAATTCCGCGGAGAAGCGTCGCGCCATCTCGATGGTCAGATGGAACAGCGCACGGCCGCTCATATACATCTCGTCGCTCGGCAGCTCACCGTTTTTGACGTCTACCGGGAAGGTGTTGGAGAGCTTCACACCGAACTCCAGCCCCTTGCTTTGCGCGAGCTCCTGCAGACGGCGGAACATCACGACCGCGTCATTCCACTGCAGATCCTCTTTAAAATGATGCTCGTCAAAGGCGATGTAATCGAATCCCGCCTTGTCAAGGATCGCGCGCGCGTCCTTGTAGCCGAGGATGGTGGGATTGCACTTGACAAAGGTGTGCAGCCCTTTTTCCGTCAGCAGATAGGTCGCGATCCGCTCGATCTCATCGGGCGGACATCCGTGGAGCGTGGACAGCGTGACACTGCGGCATACGCGCGGCGAAATGCTGTCGATCAGCTCGGTATACTCAGGGTAATATTCTTTTAAAGCATTTTTCGTATCGGTAAAGATCGGGAGATCGGAAGCGTCCTTCAACCCTTCGATGAAGCGGTCGATCTTCTGTGATTTGATCCCCTCCAGATCGTAGCCGACGCTCATATTGAACACAAAGCCGTCGGGATCGCCCAGACCGAACGCGCGGGAGATCACCTTGATGACGCACCACGCCTTGATATATTCCTCCATCGCCTGCTCAACGGTCAGCTCCGTCGACCACTCGCAGTTGTAGCCCTCGTCATCCGCCTTGATGCACGGACGCGCGATGCACTTCGCCAGCTCCTCGCCGTCCATCACCTGCACGGTTTTCAGCTCAAAGAAGCGCGCGCCGCCGATATAGGCGGAGATGATGTTCTGCGCCATCTGAGTATGCGGACCCGCGGCGGGTCCGAGCGGGACCTCCAGCTTCTCGCCGAAGATGGGAAGGAACTTATCCTTGCCGTCCAGATTGGCGATCGCTTTCTCACCGAGGCTGTCGGCATACTTTTTGCGCCATTCATCATAGCGCGAGTTCTTGAAGCCCTCCTGTACGGTAAAGGCTCTTTCTATCCTGTTATATTCTGTTGTCATTCTGTCGAGCAATTCTTGTATGCTCAGCGGAACCATTTTTTCACTCATAGCTGTTACCTCGTGCCTTGCCTGAATAGTAATAATTGTTATCCGTTTACTCTGCCCCACAGCTTTTCCGCGGTCGCGAAAATCTCTGCGCTGAGCTTTTCTTCATCGATATCGACAAACTCTCTGTCCAGATAGAGCAGTCTGCCGTTGGCGATCGTGGTGCGGCATTGTCTGCCGTTCATGCCGAAGATCATATGACCGTCCAGATTGTCGCCCGACAGCGGTGTGAAGGGCAGATAATCCATGACGATGATATCGGCGGCGGCGCCCTCACGGATCACCCCGAGCGGCGCGTCAAAATACCTTGCCGCGATCTTGGCGTTATTTTGGAAGAGCATGGTCGTGACCTCGTTCCACGCGACATTCGGCATACCCGCGTTATGGCGCTGGATGGTCAGCGCGACCTTCAGACTCTCGAGCATATCGTGGGTGTAGGCGTCCGTGCCCAGTCCGAGCATGATGCCCTTAGAAAACATCTTGAGCACCGGTGAACAGCCCACGGCGTTGCCCATGTTGCTCTCGGGATTGTTGACGACCATGGTATTCGTCGCGGCGATGGTGTCCATCTCGGGCTCGGTCAGGTGGATGCAGTGGCCGAGGATGGTTTTCTCACCGAGGATGCCCCACTTCACCAGCCTGTCGACAGGCAGCATATGATAGTTGTCGCGGCTGTCCTCTACATCGTTCAGTCCTTCGCAGATATGGATATGGTAGCCTGTCCTGCCGTCATTCGCCTTGACACATTTTTCAAAGGTCTTGTCAGAGATCGTGAACAGCGCGTGCATACCGAACATGGCGCTGAGCATGGGATCGTTCTGCTCCTGACAGTACCGGATGAAGTCGGCGTTCTCCTTGATCGCTTCATCACATTTTGCCTCGCCGTCGCGGTCGGAGACTTCATAGCATAAGCAGGAGCGGATGCCCATCTCCTTCGCGCAGTCGGCAATCGCAAACAGCGAACCGGGGATCTCCTTATAGGAAGCATGGTGATCAAAGACAGTGGTCACACCATTGCGGATGCATTCGAGGTAGGTCGCGTAGGCGCTCGCCTTGGTATCCTCGAGGGTCAGCTCACGGTCGAGCTTCCACCACATGCCGTCCAATATCTCATAGAAGTTGGTGGGATTATAGCCGTTGATGGACAAGCCGCGTGCCAGCCCCGAATAGATGTGGGTATGAGTGTTGATAAACGCGGGCATGATCAGCTGACCCTTGGCGTCTATCAACTGCGCCTGCGGAAATTTCAGCCGCAGCTCCTTCGCGGTACCGACAGCGACAATGCGCTCACCCTCAAACGCCACAGCGCCGTCCTCGATATAGGGGCGCTTCGGATCGCGGGTAAAGAGCCTGCCGTTCGTAATCAAATACATAGAAATCCCTCCTGTTCTGCATCAACCTTTTCGTGTTCGAAAACCAACGATAAAAAGGTATGTTTTTCCATTTATATTCTATCACGGTGATAGGGCATTTGCAATAGTTATCAATAAAAATGTTCATGTTTTTTGACGCTTTTGTACAAAAATAAAAACAGGTGAACTTTCGGCAATTTCTGTCCCCGATTTTGCGATATCTATTGCAATCCACCCGTGATTGCGGTAGAATAAAGAGGTATAAAATTGATAAATATGGAGGTCATCCATGGATAAGAACACGATCGATCTGAAGCTGCTTGATGGCGTGCTCGATGAATACGCCGCGGTCAAGGGCAGTCTGATCACGATTTTACAGCACACGCAGGACATCTACGGCTATCTGCCGAAGGAAGCGATCGAGCTGATCTCACAGCGTACCGGTATCGCGACGAGTGAGATCATGGGCGTCGGCACGTTCTACACCCAATTCCGCTTTGAGCCTGTCGGCAAGTACCTGATCATGCTGTGTC
>ONUI01000120.1 GCA_900320995.1 uncultured Eubacteriales bacterium | reverse complement strand
CTCACCTAACGGCAAGCCTTCGCACCGCGTGGCGGTTCCTCCTCTCCCCACAACTCGGGGAGTTGCGGGGGACCCCATATAGCGACACCTCGCAATGACAAGTGGAGGAAAGTAGCAACCCTCCGGCGCTTTGCGCCACCTCTTCTGTGTATGGATTCTGTAACCCAAATCACAGATTTGGACAGAATCTCACCTTAGGAAAGGGAGGCTATTAGAAACCGGCGTCAGCGGGGGATTCCTCGGATGCGGCCTCTTTGACTTCGTCTACCTTCTTGACGACAGCCTTTTTCGCGTCCTTGGCGGCGTCAGTGACTGCTTCCTTTGCGTCCTCCGCGGTGTCGGCTACGGCCTCTTTTGCATCTGCAACAGCTTCTTTTGCCTCTTCGGCGGTATCGGCGACAGCCTCTTTGACGTCCTCAGCCGGTGCTTCTTCGGTCGCGATCAGCTCGTCGAGATCTTCGTTTTTGCTGGGATCGAAACGGCCATAGAATTCGTCCGCCTTGTCCTTGAGATCACTCGCGGCTGTCTTCGCCTTCTCAGCGAAATCGGCGGCAGATTCCTTAGCCTTATCAAACGCCTCGTTGCCCTTTGTCTTGATGTCATTCGCGGCGGCGGCAGCCTTTTCGGAAACAGCCTTGGCGAGCTTTTCGGCATTCTCGGAACGGATCTTGGTGTCGTTCTGGATGTTGAGCAGTTCGACATAACGCAGAGATGACTTGCTGATGCGGTCGTTCGCCGCGTCGATCACAGCGCAGATCGCCTCGTTCTCAGCGGTAGTATTGTCGCGCATATTCTCATAGAAATAGCGTCCGAGCTCGATGTAAGCCTGATCACGGGTCGCGGAATCCGCCTTGATCACACCCTTGATGTGGCTCAGCTGCATTCTCAGGCGGTTTTTCTCCGCGATAGAAGTCGCGATCTCAGAGACGGTATCGCCGATGAATTCCAGTCCTTCTTTGATGCTTTTAGTAAAATCCATAATCGTTACCTCCGTTGTGGAAAAATATTCATATATATTATCGCATTTTTTGTGAAGAAAATCAATAAGTTTTCATAAATAATTTGCATTTCCTACAAAATATGGTAGAATAGAAGAACACGGTTAACCGTTAACAGTGAACGGTTAAGGGAGCGCGGACACGCGTGTCCGCTCTCACCCAATTTATAAATCGTCATAGAGAGGCATCGGCGATTTGCCGATGACGTAGCAATATCAACCGAATTGATTGATGATAACGGTTGGAGGAGTGATATCATGTCAAATGTCATATCCAAAGAGGTGACCTGTCCCAAGTGTAATCACACACAGGGCGCTCACCTTTATATCAGCATCAACGCGAGCAATGACCCGCAGTTCAAGAAGGCGCTGCTGAGCGGCAAGATCCTACAGTATCGCTGTGACAGCTGCGGCTATGAGGCGCGCTATACCTATCCGCTGTTGTATAATGATATGAAGCGGCGGTTCATGGTCTATCTGATCCCGCAGATCGACCGCTTCCAGCTTGAGGACCGCGCGCTGGAGGATGATTACCGCAATCTCAAGGGTATTCGCAAGCGCATTACCTCGGACTTCAACTCGATGAAGGAGAAGATCTTTATCTTTGAATCGGGGCTGGACGATATGGCGGTGGAGCTGACCAAGTACGCGATCAGCGAGATGGTCGCCAAGAAGCTCGACCTCGGCCGCGTCAGCGAGGGTTATCTGACGATGTACAACCGTGAGGCGAATACCATCGGCTTCACCTACTTTGTCGGAGAAGAAGCCGAGCCGTTTGTACAGAGCGCCAGACTCGAGATCTATCAAAAGAGTATGAAGATCGTGGAAGCGATCTGCGCCAACGACAAAAAGCTCAGCGGCTTTATCAAGATCGACCGCGAATGGGCGGAAAATACGCTGTTCCGCTATAAACGCGTCAAAAGCGGGAGATAAGCAGAATAAAACAACGCCTCTGCGGTCACGGGATCGCAGAGGCGTTGTTTATGATACGAATGAATTACAGCTTGGTGCCGCAGTTGGGGCAGAACGGAGCGCCGGGCTCGGTTCTCGCGCCGCAGTTGGGGCAATACAGTGCCTGAGGCTGAGCGGGAGCAGGCTGTTCATTGGCAGGGGGAACAGGAGCGCCGTAAACCGGAGTCTGCTGCTGAGGCGCCGCGTAATCGGGCATGTTGTAGGGAGCAGCAGGAGCCGCGTTCATCGGAGCGCCGTTCATGGGAGCCGCGCCGTAGGGAGCGGAATTGATGCCGACCTTCTGGTTCTTGATGTACCTGTTATAGCCAAGCGCCATGATCGCGGTGAAGATATGGATCAGGATCGTGACGATGGATGAAACGAAAATGATACCCGCGGCAGAGGGAGCCATGACCATATAAGCGATCATGTAGATCACGGAGAACACTGCCATGATGATATTGAACACACCATAGGGGGCAGCGCCCTTGTTTTCCAGCTCCGGGGTGGTCATACTGCGCTTGACAGAACGATAGAAGTTCTTGCAGCTCACAGCGTAGAAGATAGAAATGAACACGTAAGCGAGCAGAATGACGCCGAGGATTACCATGATCGCGACAACGCCGCCGGTCATTGACTGGGAATAAGCAGAGTAGGAAGAGTTGGAAGAAGCGATGTTGTTAACCGCGGAAACACCGACGATGAATACGAAGACATAAACGAGAATGCCCGCAACAGCGCCGATGATGGTAAAGATCAGAGAGATAACAGCCAGCACATGCAGGATCGTCGCGCCGGCGATCGGGCTGGAATTCTCGGAAGTGTTGCGGCTCTTCGCGAACAGGATGATGAACGCGATCGCGGTGAGCAGCGGGAAGATCGAAGAAATGGCCGCGGAAATGATCGCGGACGAAGCGGATTGAGAGAGAAACGCGTTTCTGACCTCAGGGGGAACGCTGATGCCCTGACGAGTGCAATAATCTATCGCACTGTTGATGAGCGTGCTGAAAGAGACGGAAGCAGTCAGGATGAAGCTGAGCACAATGGAGATCACATAAAAGATTCCGAGCGTCAGGATTTTACCGCTTCTGAAATATCCCTTGACGATGGCAAGATTGCCGCCGAACGGATTGAACTGTTGTTCGTACATAAGATAACCCCTTTTCAAATTTGATACTCATATTATAGAAGAGCGGGATGGAAAATGCAAGTCAATCCACGCGATTTATCGGAATTCTCCGAATCGGAGAGAAGGTGCGTTATCAGAATACGACCTCGGCGTCCTTGAGCTGGAGGTATTTGCTGTTGCCCTCCGAGTAGACGTTGAAGATACCGGTCACGGTGATCTCGGTGTTCACCTCGGGGTAATCCTCGGGATAGCTGTGATCGCCTGCCCAGACGAATTCGATGCCGGTGGAACAGCAGGCGGCAGCGTCCTTGATGACGCAGGCATAGTAGCGATTATCACCGAGCTCGGTCACGTTGAACGGGCCTTTCATCCTGACGATCTTGTCCGTGTATTCGTCGGGGTGCTGCTGCATATTGAGCACCTCGGAATAGACCATCGTGGAGCTCATCTTGGTCAGGTCGACATCCACGCCCTCGGTCTTGGGCAGTTCGGCTTTTGATACAGCCTTGGTGCCGTCGTTCGTGGTGACAGTCGTCTCGGCAGCGGTCTTGGACGAATCATCGACCGCGATCGACGAGACGGAGTTCCCGTTTTTGCTGCCGGAGCAAGCGGCAAGGGACAGGATCAAAGCGGCTGTCATCAACAGACAAATGATTTTTTTCATATGAACCTCCGTGGAATGTTGTTAAGAAGGGTGTATGATTTGAAACAGAAGAAATAGGTTGAGATTGCCACAGCTGAATACGCATAAGGCGTATTCGGCTTCGCAATGACAATAAATAATTAGGCGTTGCGCTTGGTGACGGCGCCGAAGAGGAAGAAGAGGAAGAACACCACGATATCGGCGGCGACGATGGTCGAGCCGACAGGCGTACCGGCTAAGATCGAGGTGAACAGTCCGATCAGCGCGCAGACGACCGATACGATCGCGGCGCAGATGGTCACGCTCTTGAAGCTCTTGAACACGCGCATCGCCGACAGTGCCGGGAAGATCACCAGCGCCGAGATCAGCAGGGAGCCGACCAGCTGCATGGAGATGACGATGATCACCGCGATGACGATCGCGATCAGCAGGTTATACAGCCCCGCCTTCTGACCCGTCGCGCGGGCAAACGCTTCGTCAAAGGTGACGGAGAAGATCCGGTTATAGAACAGCACGAAGAACACCACGACGATGACGGACAGGATGACGCACATCCATACGTCAAAGGTGCTCAGCGTGAGGATCGACGTCGAGCCGAAGAGGGTGGAGCACACATCGCCCGACAGGTTCGACGAGCCGGTGTTGAAGATATTCATCAGCAGGTAGCCGATCGCCAAAGCGCCGACCGAGATCATCGCGATCGCGGCGTCGCCCTTGATCTTGGCGTTTCTGCCCATGCGCAGCAGCAGCACGGCACAGACCACGGTGACGGTCAGCACCAGCGGCATATTGTTGGTCAGTCCCAGCACGGCGGCGATCGCCATCGCGCCGAACGCGACATGCGACAGTCCGTCGCCGATGAAGGAATAGCGCTTTAATACCAGCGTCACGCCGAGCAGTGAGGAGCACAGCGCGATCAGCACGCCGACGATCAGCGCGTTGATGACAAAGGGCTTGCTCAGATAGAAGCTGAGGGTGGTAAACAGATCCATCACGCGTCCCCCTTTCCGTTTTCACGCTGAGTCAAATATTCCTCGCGTGTGCCGAAGAAGAGCTCGTTGCCGATATGCAGGATATGAGAGGCGTACCTAAGCGCCTTGTCGATATCGTGAGAGATCATGATGATCGTGACACCGTCGTTTTTGTTCAGGCTCTCGATCAGCTCATACATCTCGAGCGTCACCTTAGGGTCAAGTCCCGCGACAGGCTCGTCGAGCAGGAGGATCTTTTCGGTGGCGCACAGGGCGCGTGCCAGCAGGACACGCTGCTGCTGACCGCCCGATAACTCGCGGTAACAGCGGCGAGAGAGATCGACGATATTCATGCGCTCCATCGCGTTTTGCGCCAACGCCTTGTCGTCCTTGTTGTAGAACGGACGAAAGCCGTCACGCCCGAGGCATCCGGACAGGACGATCTCT